>JAMOTU010000092.1 GCA_027062165.1 Candidatus Altimarinota bacterium | reverse complement strand
TAATTTTTCATATAAAAAAGCTATTTTTCTTGATATTGGATCATCACTATATTTTAATTGTTGATAAGTATTTTCGTCAATAATAGTAATATTATATAAAAATTTTACCATCCATTTAGAGGTAAATAAACTTATCAAAGCTCACAAAAAACCTACTATAAAACTATAAATTAATAAATTTGAATAATTTCATAAAATTTGACTTAAATCTATTCCTGTAAAGACAGAAATAATAACAAAAATAAGAGAAATTCCTAAAATTACTGCTAGGTTTATTACCAAGAAAGCAAATAAAGGTTTTAGTAGCCTTATCATTTTTATTAGGTTTAAAATATAAAAATGATTTTTTTAATTTTTTCTATTTTTATTTCCATAATTTGTTACATTTTAAAAGATAAACAAAAAAGTTTTTTAGATTTCACCAATATTTAGATGCTATTTGAGGGTAAATACTATTTTGAGAAAATCCGGGTATGGTGTTTATTTCTAAGAAATATATATTATCGTCTTTACCTACAATAATATCTATTCTTCATAAAGTTTTAATTTTCAATTTTTTATAAATAGTTAAAATATCATTTTTAATTTTATCCCGCAGGTTTCATCAATAAACTTCTATATACTCTTTAATTAAATAATGAATTTCTTCAGATTTTCAAAGGTATTTAGCCTCATAATCAAAAATTTCAGAATTATATTTTATTTCAGTTATTCATATAATCTTTGGATATTTGTCATAATCTCAAAAAATAGATATAGATAGTTCTTTTTTTATAGGAATAAATTCTTGTACTAACAATTCATCACTCTTTAAAATTTCTTTTATATTATTTTCATTAGCACTAATATCATCTACTTTACACACTATTGTATTTATAGAACTTCCACCTTTATTAGGTTTTAATATAATTTTTTTGTCTTTAAAATATTTAGGTATTAAATCGATTTCTTTATAGTTATTAATTAAAATTGATCTAGGTAATTTTATATTTTTCAAATTAAGCTTTTTTACAAATAAATTAGTTAAATATTTGTTAAGAGTTAAATTTAAAACCGAATAATCTGAGAAAAAATAAGGTTTTTTGAAAAGTTCTGCTAATGCTGTAATTTTACCATCTTCTCCATCTATTCAATGAATAATAGGTATTATAAGGTCAATTTTGTTTATATTTTTTAAGAGTGAATCTAAATCCTCTGGTATTATAAATTTTTTAACATTATATCATAATTTTTCTAAATAGTTTTGTCGAGTTTCAGCAGATTTTAAACTTATAGGTCTTTCAGAAGAAGTTCAACCTGTTATAATTGCAATATTTCTCATTTTTGTTTAATAAATTTTAAATATTCTTTAAAAAATTTATCTGATTGTAAGTTTTTACTATTTCAAACATTTATTAAAAGTCTTTTAGGTCTTGTTATAGCAACGTTTAAACGTCTTGGATCAGATAAAAATCAGATTTTTTCCGTTCTTACCCAAGATATAATTATAATTTCCTTTTCTCTTCATTGAAAACCATCTACAGTGTTTATTTCTACTCCTAAATTTTCATATTTTTCTTTTAATTTGTTTACTTGTGCTGAATAAGGAGAAATAACTCCTATCCGTTCCGGCTTTACTCATAGACTAAACAACTCCTTTATAATTTTACCTACTAAGTCAATTTCTTCAAGGTTATATAAGGATTTACTTTCTCAATGTAAAATTTGTTTTCATTTTATGTCAAACCAATATAAAACTTTCTTAGAATCTATCCGCTTACCTGCTTTCTCTCCAATCAAATCAGCTAAAATTATATTTTTTACTTCATCTGCAGCTTTAAGTTTTCAATTATAAAAATATTTATTAGGAAATTCCATTAAAATTTCATTCATACGATACTGAATTTGTAGTAGGTGATAGTATTGGTCTTGGTATCCATTACTATAAACAAGATCTATCAAAGTTTCAAATAAACTTTTTGT
>JAMOTU010000091.1 GCA_027062165.1 Candidatus Altimarinota bacterium | reverse complement strand
TAACTGGTTATTATTTAAAGTCTGATTTTCTTCAGAAATGAGGTGGTAGTTTATCTTTAATTTTGTCTTGATGAAGATATATTTGGTTTTGGACTGGAAGTAGTTTGTGAAAATTTGATTATTTTTTTGATGAAAAAAAAGAATTTAAAGAGAAAAATTGAAATTTTTGTTATATAAATTTAGATTCTGTTAAAGATAATATTTACATATTTTCTTTTACTGGAAATAGTAGTTGAAAGGTTAAATGGTATGTAAATGGACATTATATAGACAGCTGACTAATTTTGTCTAAAAGTTTTTATACCGGTGAATATTTGATGGAGGCTAGAATATATTCGTGAGAAAATATTTTATGTAGGTCGTTTTATTCTATTTTAAATAGGCTGAAATATAAAAAAGTCGAGAAATTAATATTTAAAGATATTTTTACGGGTTCTCTAAAAATTAATGAGATTCATCCTTTTGACGATAAATTGCCTGAATATATAGAAATTAAAGCGTTAGGGAATTGGTCTGGAAAAGTAAATATTATATGATTGTGAAAATGAAAGGCTATTAAGTCTTTAAATTTTGTTTTATATAGTGGTCAGTTAGCTGTGATAACTGATAAAATAGATTTATTTTCATGATTTAATATTTCAAACTTGATATATTTAGATAATATTAGTTTAACTGATAAATGAGAAGAGCTTATTTTAACTGATGGTTCTGGAAATGTTTTGGATAAAGTGATATATAAAAACTGAGAAAAATGAAAAAGTTTATATTTTAGATATAAATCTGGTGATTTAAGGATTTTTGATAAAATAGATATTTCCACCCCAGGTATACAATTGTCTATTTTAAAGTCTTTTTTGTCTAAGTCTAAAAAAAATACTTTTTTTAATTTCTGAATTAAATTGCAAAATTCTACTCCAATTTATAGTGATAATTCTATCAATTTAATTGCTGTTTTTTCTTGAAAAGAATTGTCTAATAAGGAAAAAAATTATGAATGTAAATGGTATATTGATAATAAATTATTTTTTACTTGATGTAATCCACCTTACAAAAAATTCAATTATGTTTGAGTTTTACCTATAAGATTAGATTTAAAAGATAAATTAAATAATATTGTTTATCAGACTATCTATTATTTAAACTCCCCTAAAAAAATTTCTTGTCGTTGCAGTAATTCTTCTAATTATTATGAGCTTTATAAAAAACGAAAATCTAGATATTATGAATTGAAAAATAGGGTTAAAGAACAAAAAAAATTTCAATATATATATTTATCAGGTTTAGTAAAAATAGAATATGTTTTACCTAATCCAAAGTGAAGAGATGTTTGAAATGAAGAAATAGGCTTGAAATTTTTGAAAGATGTAGTTTTGTCTTGAAAAATTTTGAAAATTAAAAACAGGAAGTATTTTTTGACTGGGATTTGACATTCTTGACAAGTGATGGTATTAAAGAAGGATTTTAAGTTACCTAATATGTGAGGATGTATATATTTATTTTCTGGAAAAAATATTTTGTTAGATAAATTTTGTTATTTAAAAGCTGCAGCTTGACAGAAGATATATCATAATTTGTGATTTGATTTCACAGATAATTTGTTAAATTTTAAATACTTAAAATTATATCAGTCTGGTAAAAATTTTTGTGTTTCTTTTAGTGGGCAAACTTTGTTTTGTAAAAAAATAAAACTTTCTAAAGTTTTTGAGTATACAAGTTTGAAAGAAAAATATAAAAATTTAAAGAAAGATTATGTAGTTTTACAAAAAAAATATAGAAGTTATAAAAAGAAGGTAAAGAAAACTGTCAAATTTATAGATAAGTATTTAAGAAAACTTTATAAGGCTGTAATAAATTATAACAAAAAAATTTTAAAATTATATGATAAGCTTGCAAAAATTTCTAAAAAATTTGATAGTTATAAAATGAAAGTTAAGGTTTTGAAAGATAAATATAAAACTTATAGAAGTTTA
>JAMOTU010000090.1 GCA_027062165.1 Candidatus Altimarinota bacterium | reverse complement strand
GAAGAAGAAATCTTATTTATAAATTTTAATGATAATTGAGTTTGGAAAAGTTTAAAATTGGATAGTCAGACTATGGAAATTTTAGAAGAAAAAAAGGAGAAATTATACGCGTTTTTTAAGATAGTTTATAATGAAACAGAGAATAAATGGTATAGATTAGAATATATTCCTGCAAATCCAAATTTGCCTAATACAGATGAAAGAAAATTTCAAAATTGATGGTTTGTTATGAAATCCATAGATATTTACTGAAAACCTATAAGATGGGATAGAAAGCAGTGGATTGTAGAGTTAAATAATGGAAAGATAGTTGATGTTTGGGAAGAAAGTGTAAGAGTTGGTATTTAAGTTTATTTTAAGATAGTTGTATAAAATGAATATTTTTAGGATATTACTATTCTTTAATTTTTTAGTTTTGGTAATAGTTTATTTCTGGGATATAAATAATTTATTGATCTATTTTTCTCTGTTGTTTATTTTTGATGTAATTATATTATTTTCTTATTTATTTTGGAAGGTAGTTATAAATAAGTGAGAAGATTTAGATAGAAAGGACGAAAAAAAAGATATGTTATTTTTAAAGGCTAGATTTTATTATGTATCATATAATTTTAGGAATAATCAAAACTATGTAATTAATCAGAACGAGAAGAATAGATTGATGCTTATATATGGGATTTATTTTGATAAGTTAAAAAATTTTCTTCAGTATCTTGTTTTTGTAAAAGTTAAAGATATAAAAGTTTATGATTTAAATAGATATCGGGTTTTATTATTAGATAATTTATTAAGAGTAAGATTGATAAATTATTTTTTAAAGATTTTTGGTTTTATTTTACTCTTTTTTATAGAACAAATTGTGGTGTTATGAATAATATTTTGTTGCATTGGATCAGGATTAATTATTTGAATAATCCTGTTTATTTCTTATGTAGTGTTATTTTATAACTATTTTTTTTGAAAAGATAAGGATTTATATCATTTTATAATTTTGAAAAATCCTACGTGAAAAATTTTTTATGTAGTGCTTGATAGAGATGAATTAGAGATTTGGAAGAAGGATATTAAACTGTTTTAGATTGGAATAGAAAAATTAAAAGAGTCTTTTCTATTTGTTTATTCTCGAGTATTTTATTAATTTGATATACTTTTTAAAATTTAATTTAATATATTTATTTGTATTTTGGGATGTACTTGGAATCGATGATTTGTATAGTATTAGAAAATATAAGAGTTTCTTGGATAGTTATTGGATATTTATATGTTTTAATTCAATTTTATAAGTTCTTATAGGCTATTTTTTTGTTATGAAATGCATACATTAATACAACTTGATTTTTTTTTCCTAAAAGATAAATTTATTATGATTTATTTTTATTTAAACTTGAAATAATGATATACAAAAGAAAATATTATTTGCAAAAAATACAGGATAGTTTAAAAGATATAGATAATATTTTATTTATCGTATGATGAAGACAAGTTTGAAAAACGACACTTTTGAAATCATTAGTAGAATTTTGAATAATTGAAGAAGAGCAAGTTTTTTATATAAATTGAGACGAGCTTTTTGAAGAGTTTATTAATTGAGAGCAGTTTTTGGAGTTTTTAAGAATAAAATATTGAGTAGATGTTAATAGAATTGATTTTTTAATAATCGATGAATTTCATTTTATAAAGAATATTTGATTAATTTTAAAAAATTTAATTGATCATGTTAGAAAAAGGAAGTTTAAGTTTAAAGTTATTTGTAGTGGTTCATGAAGTTGGTATAAATTTTTAGAAAAAGCTGAGTTTTTAACTTGAAGATATGAAGTTTTAAGAGTATATCCTTTTACTTTTGGTGAATTCTTAGATTATAATTGATTTAGATATTATGATTTTAATATTTCAAATATTGAGTTATTTGTTGGAGATTTGAAGATTTATTTTCAAGAATATGCTAAATTTTGATGATACCCAGAAGTTGTTATT
>JAMOTU010000089.1 GCA_027062165.1 Candidatus Altimarinota bacterium | reverse complement strand
TTTGGATTTTCGCCGTATCTTCCGTCAGTCGGGCGGCGGCTTGGCGCCACATAAGCTACATTCCAAGGACCCTTCTCAAGACTTCTAAGCAGAGTTGCCGGATGAAACGTCCCGGCCCCGCTTGGAAAATCATAAGGCATTACTATATTGCAACCTTTATTTTTCCAAAATTCCTGAAGTTTTAAAAGCAAATCGCTAAAATACATTATTTTTCTCCTTTTATTTTTTCAATGAAATTTAAAAATTTATCACATTTTATTATTCTAACTTCATCATATATAATTTCTAACCTTTTTAAAATATTTCTTTTAAAATAAGCTTTAAATTCTTTATCATTTTTCCTACTCTCATAATGGGAATATACAAAAATAAACCAAACTTTTTTATTTTTTATTTCACTTCTATATAATAAAAATGACTCATATCCTTTTAATAAAATATTTTCTTTATGACATTTTATCGGTTTAACATAGCTAATTCCAGTTTCTTTACAAAGACATTTATTTTTTAACCAGTCTAATAAACTTACATAATGTAAATCTTTAAATTCTATAAACATACAGTTATTGTTATCTACCAATAATCCATCTACTGTAGCATAATTATCATCCTCTTTATCAAAATCTACTAATTCATATTCGCTATCACATAAACCATCACTAATATTTTTTAAAACATCTATTTTCAATTTTTCGCCTTAAAAAACATTTCTTCTATCTCTAAATTTTCTAATTCATCAATTGCTACATTTAATTTTTCATACATCAATTTTAAATCATTATCTTTTTTTATAATTCCATTTTCTGCAAAATAATAATTTCTTTTAATATCATAAGATAACTTATCAATCGCATCAATAAAAAAAGGAGAATGACTAGTAATTAAAACTTTTATATCTTTTTTTACTAACTCAATTATTAACTTAGCATATTCTATTTGCCATTTAGGATGAAGATGAACTTCTGGTTCGTCAATTATCAAAAGAGTATTTTCTTTAATATAGCTCCCTTTTAAAAGTAATTTAATAATTCCAAAACTTTTAATACCATCTGCAACATTAATACTACTAAATTCTTTATTATTCTTAACATAAACAAATTCACTTGTTACATCATTGTATTTAAAATCAAACTTTAAATATGATAATAATTTTTCTTCAATTTTATATTCCCCATATTTAGCAGCATTAGTCAATTTATTGATTAAATCTTTAGAATGATAAACAACATCTGATTCTAATCTAATCAATGTTTTATTTAATTCTTCTTCTTCAAAATGAGATTTTGCTCTTTGTATCATATCACTAAAATTTAATATTATTGGAGTTTCAATCAAAGTAACATCATCTAAATTAATATCTAATGAATTTTCTAGTTTAATTCCATTTTTATTAATTTCTATTTCTATTTTTTTTTCTTTTCCTTCATATATTTTTATAATCCCTTCTTTTTTTGATACAAGCTGATTTCTAAACTCAGAAAAAAACGCTCTTCTTAAAGCTTCTTCTTGTAATATTTTTAAATCGTTATCTTTAAAAGTTTCTTTTATTTTTGCAATTAATAATTTAAAATCTTTCAACATTTCAGAATTGTCAATTTGATTCACTAACTTAATATAATTTTTTATAAATTTATCAAAGTTTTCTTTATTATTTTTTCTAATTTTTAGTATATTATCTGTAAAAATTGGAGGAAAAAATAAAAAACCATTCTTACTTTTTTCTATTTTTATATGATATCTTGCATAAAAATTATCTAAATAACGTATAATTTCTTTTCTATATTTACTCTCAAGACTTTCTTCATACTTTTGAATTCCCTTTACTAAAGAAAACACTACTTTACCTATAGTGCTTTTACCAGTATCATTTTCCCCGGCAATTACTGTTAAGCCATCAAGCTTTACATCAGCTTCTTTTATCATTCCAATATTTTTTAAATATAGTCTCATTTCTCGCCTTTAAAAAGCATATAATCTCCAA
>JAMOTU010000088.1 GCA_027062165.1 Candidatus Altimarinota bacterium | reverse complement strand
AAAGGTTTGTTAAGTCACAATTTAGCATTTATCTTTCTTCTTGCTATTCTTCCCAGTTTTATTCTTTGAGGATCCAAAAATAAAGATTTTATATAATCTAAAGCATTTTCAGGATCAATCACTTCTCAAGGCCTAAGTTTGTTATAAATATATTTTGCAGCATCTAAAGCATTTGTAGTAGGATCTTTCTGCAAAGTATATGATATATAATCAAAATCATCTTCTTCAAATACATCTTTAAAAAGTTCTTTAATACTATCATCTGTTTCAAAACCAAAAACTCTCAAAAGAGCAGTCACAGGAAACTTTCTAGATTTATTAATTCTTACTACTATATTTCCAGATTTTTCAATAGTAACTTCTAACCAAGGTCCTTGTTCAGGTATTAGTTTAAAAGAATATGTAAATGTTTTCTTATCATAAGTAAAGAATAAACCAAAAGATCTAATAATTTGATTAATTACTACTCTTTCTACACCATTTATAATATAAGATCACCATTTTGTCATCACAGGTAATATACCAATATTAGCACGCTTATTGAACAAAACTTCTCCAGTTTGACTATCTACTAATTTAATCTTTCAAGAAATAATTCAACCATAGGTTAATTCTCTCTTTTTACAAGTTTCTTCATCTACCTCAGGCATAGATACTTTCAAGTCAGTAATAGTCAAAACTAATCTTTCTCCTGCAATATCTTGAATAGGATTTATCTCTTCAAATAACTTATTTAAATAATACTCTATAAATTCTTGGAATCATTTTTTTTGAGCACCCAAAAGATCAGGGAAAGGAGCAAACTTTTTAATAGGTCTCAAAAACTTTCTTCCATACTTTTCTCCAAATATCTGTAAATCTATATTAGAATTTTTAACTTTTTTAGGCATCTAAAAAATATTTAAATTTATAAAACAAGAAAGACACCTCCTTAATCTCAAGGAGGATGTCTTCAATATTGTTAGTTTACAAAACTTTTAAAATAACTTCTAACTTTTTCATCAAATAAAACCCAAAATTTATAAATCAATAAAATATAAATTATATTTATTTCTTTTTAGGTCTTACAGATATTTGCCATCTACCTTTTGCCCTTCTTCTAGCCAATATCTTTCTTCCACTTTTTGATTCCATTCTTACTAAAAATCCATGAGTCTTCATTCTTTTTCTCCATTTAATAGTTCTTATTCTATTTAATTTCCCTGGCATCCAAAAATTAAATAAAAAAATAAAACAAAGAAAGAAGACCTAGCGGTCCTCTTTAAAAGCAACAGTTTTAATTACTTTATATATGGCAACAATCCTAATTCTCTAGCTCTTATAATTGCCCTTCTTATTCTCTTTTGAATCTTAACTGGAACACCTGTGTACTTTCTTGGCTTAATATTTCCAAATCTAGTCATATATCTTTTTAAAATAACTATAGATTTCCAATTTATTAAATCCCAGTTTCTAGAATCAGAAAAAAAAGTTTTTCTAGTCATTCTAAACTTTCATTATATGTTTAAATTTTAAATTATTCTTCAGTATTATTTTCTTCTTGTCCCTCTTCAACAGCTTCAGTTTCAGCTGGAACTTTTCTTCTTCTTCTATCTAATACTAATAGATCATTTACAACTATTTCAGTAATTATTCTAGGTTTTTGTTCTCCTTCTATTTCAATCTTTCTATTATGTAAATATCATCTTATATATACTCTTGCACCTTTTCTTAAAAGGTTTGCTGCTCTTTCAGCCATTCTTCCCCATGCAGCCACTTTATGATATTGTACTTCTTCTTTTCTTTCTCAATCTTTAGTTCTCCAAACTCTTCTAGTTGCTAAATTAAATACAGCCAATTTTTGACCATTTTTATTTTCTTTTAATACTGGTTCATTAGCTACCCAACCAATCATAATTACTTCATTTACACTTCTCATTCTTGCCATTTTACTCTATTCTAAGTTAAATATATAAATTTAAAACATTTTTGAGCTAAGATAATACTACTTTTATTAAGTTTTTCAAGATTATTTGTTCATTTTTTCAACTGAATCAGCATCTTGAAAAGCTTGTCTATTTGCCTCTGCTGCCTTCTCTTCTTCAGTCAATTCATACTTTTTATTCACCTCAGCAAACTTTAAGAATTTATCTTTTGGACCCATTTTATAAAAGAAAAATCTCATCAATCATTTTAAAATAGCCATCTGTTTTCTTAAATCCTCAATTTTAGAAGGCTCAACATCAATCAAATAAGAAACAAAATAAGCTCTATCATTCTTATTAATAGGATAAACTAAATCTAAAAATCATATTTCATCTTCATCAATAATATTTCCCAAAATCTTCTTAATCTCCTCCACTTTTTCTTTTATACTATCCATAGGTAATGTAGGATCTATCAATCCTACAAATTCATACTTAGCCATCTGCAAGTCTTAATAAAAATCTAAAACTATATAGAAAACCTAATAAATTTAATTATCTTAAATCAAGAAGGTATTATTTCCTTAATCTTTTTAGTTTCATCTCTTATATAAGGTTGCTCCATAAGCACAATCTCTGACAAATCTTTATTTACCTTACCTTCCACAATTCTATCTATAATATCAGCTGGTTTACCACTATCAACTAATTGACTTTTATAAGTTTCCTTCATTTTTTCCAACTCTTCAGTTGGAACATCTTCCTTAGCAACATATTGAGGATTCATAGCAGCAACTTGTAATGCTACCTCTTTAGCTACATTTTCATCATCTCCCTCATAAAACACCACTGCAACTACCTTATCTCAAGGATGTCTATACACATACGCTTTTCATCATTTAACAAAAACATCTAACAATCTTATATTTTCTCAAATCTTTCAAATATATTCATTTATCAAAGGTTGAATTTCTTTCTCTAACAATTCTTGAGATAACTGACTCTTATTTTCTATCTCATCACTGATATATTTTTCTAAGACATCAAGAATTTTTTCTGCTAACTCATGAAACATTTCATTTCTAGCAACAAAGTCTGTTTCACAAGCTAGTTTAACACCATATACCTTATCTCACACTTGTCTAACTTTTACAATTCATTCATTTGTCTCTCTATCAGCCTTTTTAGCAGCCTTCAATGCACCCTTTTGTCTTAAAATCTCTTTAGCTTTTTCTATATCACCCCCTGCTTCAATTAAAGCTTCTTTACAATCTTTTAAAGGAGCATTTGTTTCTGCTCTCAATTTTTTTAATAAATTAATATCCACTTTTGCCATTTAAAATATTTTTTTAACTTATAAATCTTTTTTCACATCAATTTTAATATCAAATATATTTAATATCCAACTTCATATACTATAAAAAAAGGGCATCAAAATCTTATCTTCTTTAACAAAATACTTTCCCTCTCGTGCTTGTTTAATAAACAAAATCCAAACAACTACCAATCATACAAAGAGCAAGAATGGTATAATTTTAACAAATGGAATAAACCAAAAAAAAGAAGACAAAACTAAAAACACAAAAAAAGTAAACCACCATCAAAGAGCTTGCTTCAAATGAAAAACTTCATAAATCGTCATTTTTTTTCCTGCCAAAGCAGGTAATATACCAACAAAAAAATACATCATCACTGCTTTTTTTCTCTCTATTTCAGAAGGAACATATTGATTTTCAACTAATTTATCAAGCTCTAAACTCATTTGACTAACTTAACAAAGTTTTCAATATAAAGTCTAAACTCTCATAACTATTAGTATTCGCCATTATTAAATTTTCTTCCGGCCACCATCTATTAAAATCTGTATTAGCTATAACAACATTATCTACTCCACTTATCTCTATTTCATGAACAAATTTTTCTAAATATTTTCAATCGATCACTATTACTACATCAGGTTTTTTATTCATATTTTTAACTCCTTTATATATATCTTCCATTTTCTTCAATTGTCTCATTTTTACTAATCTTTCTTTCTTTGTCAATTTTTGAAAATCTTCACTCTCTACAAATTTTCTCAATTCATTCATCTTCTTAATATTTTGAAACAATGTTTCAAAGTTAGTTATAACACCACTAGGTACTTTATAAGAAAAATAATGAACACCTTTTTCTTCACAAAGTTTTTCTAACTCTTCTTTATAGAGCAACTTATCATGCAACACCAAAACTTCTTTTCATTCTTCCAAATATTTCTTAATTTTTTCTGCCGCTCTTTGAAGCTGTTGTAAAATAATTTCTGGATTTATCAAAACAAGCTTTTCATGAACATCCGCCCAATATTTTGATGTCTTAGGATTAGCTCTCTTTTTAAGAGTTCCCACAAACAACTTATTGTCAATAATTTGTTTAATATCCATAGATGATTCTTTAATAGTTTAAAACTATTTTAAAGTAACAGTAGCACCTGCTTCTTCAAGTTTAGCCTTAATTTGTTCAGCTTCTTCTTCTTTAACATTTTCCTTAATTACAACTGGAGCTTTTTCTACTAATTCTTTAGCTTCTTTTAATCCTACACCCAAAAGTTCCTTAACAGCCTTAATAACTGCAATTTTCTTTTGACCAATTTCAGTTAATTCAACATTAAATGTATCTTTAGCACCACCTTCACCACCTCCAGCTGCACCACCTGCAGCAACCATCATAGCAGCAGCTGAAACACCAAATTCTTCTTCAATAGCTTTTACCAATTCATTCATTTCTTGTAAAGTCAATTCCTTTAGAAGATCTAATATTTGTTGTGCTTTTTCTGACAATGCCATTTTTACAATTTTAATTTATAAAATAAAAGTTTCAAGAGTTTTATTAAGCATTTTCTTCTTTCTTTTCAGCAATTTGCTTCAAGTTCATAGCAAACGCTTGAACTGGATACTTGATAAGGAAAGCAAACTTTCCAATAAGTTCTTCTTTTGTAGGCAACTCTGCCACATCAGTAACATATTGCGCATCTTTCCAACTCTTATCATAAAATCCACCTAAATACTCGATAGAATATTTTTGCTTTTCTTTCTTCCACTGTTTCTTAAATTTATTAATCGCTTTTAAAGGTTTAAATTCATCTTCCAAACTATATAGCACTATAACGCTTCATTCCAAATTACTTAAATCAACACCTTCATATCCACTTTCCTCTAATGCTCTAACAAAAAGTCTCTTTTTCACTACTTGCAATTTACCACCATCTTCTGCTACAGCCATTCTTACTTTATTTATTTCATTAACAGGAATAGCAAACATCTTCATTACTATTACATTTTTTGCCTGTTCTAACATTTTTTTATAATCCTCCAAAAGTTTCCCCTTTTGTTTTCTAGTCAAAGCCATTACACAATATTTTAAAATTAAAAAATAGCCCGAAGCGGGCTAAGGAAAAAATTTTTTAACCATTATTATCTATCATTCCTTTGCCCGCCTCGGTGGGACTTATGGACGCCCACTGTCTTCGGCGAAGTTATAATTTATAATAATTTTTTAGAATTTATTTTCAAGTAGTTTTTTCAGTTTTTTTATTTCTTGACCTTCTACCTTTCTTCTTTTTTTCTTCTTCTTTTACTTGTTTTATACTCAATCCTATTTTTCTATTTTTAGGATCTAACAATATTATTTTAGCTTTAACTTTTTCTCATAATCTCAATACCTCAGCTGGATTTGATACAGGTTTATCTGAAAGCTCAGATAAGTGAACAAGTCAGTTAATATCATCATATACTCTTACAAACGCACCATAAGGAACAAATCTTACTACCTCTCATTCTATAATATCTCCAACTTTGAATTTTTTCGGTATAACTGTCCATGGATCAGGCTTTAACTGTTTCATAGAAAGAGATATCTTTCCATCTTCATAACCTATAACTTTTACTTTAACTTTATCTCCCACTTTACCAAAAGCATTTACATCATGGACGTGTCCGTAAGTGATTTCTGATATATGGACTAAACCTTCTATACCACCACCTATTGTTACAAACAAACCATAGCTTGAAACACCCGAAATAGTACCTTCATATACATTTCCTACTTTCAAATCTTTCAATATCTTTTCTCTTTCTTCTCTTAAAGCCTCTCTTTCTGAAAGGATCATCCTTTTATTCTCTTCGTCCAAATTAATTATTCTTACCTTAAACTCTTTACCTATCAAATCCAACAATCTTTCAAATATCTTTTCTTGATCACCATCTTCTACTCTTGGATAATGAACAGGCGCTAATTGCGACAATGGCAAGAAACCTTTGATACCATGTATATCCACAAGTAAACCTCATAAATTTGCTTCTGTTGGCACAACAGTAATCACTCTGTCATTTTTATAAGCATCAACAAGTTCCTTCCATTTATCATATTGTAGAAGTTTAGAAATAGATATCACATAATAACCTTCGTCATCCAAAATGTCTGGATCTATTAATTCCGCCTCTAAAGTAGTACCTACACTAAGATCCACACCACTTCTTTCCAACTCTTTTACTTCTTTAGGCAAAATAATCCCTGTAAAAGCTCCCTCTTCACAATCTACAATAACTCCTCTATCAGTGTTAAGCAACACTTTTCATTTTACTTTTTCTCCTGCCTTAATAGCAGGAATTTTAATCTCTCAATTTCTAATAGCTTCAACAAATTGTTTTAAATCCATTGGTTAAAAAATAAACTTAAAGATATAAAATTTGCCCGCCTTTCCAAAAGCACTAATGGCCCCCTCTTATTAATTAAGCTTTTAATTTTAATTTTTTACTAACGAACATATATCTATCTAAATCATTTTCTTTAAGATACCTTAAAAACTTTTTTCTTCTAGCTACTTTTTTAAGTAATGCTCTTTTAGCATCTACATCATGAGGATGTTGATTAATATGATCTTGCAGTCATTTAATCTCCCAAGTTAAAATAGCAATTTGTACCTCAGGGGAACCATTATCCTTTTCGTGCCTCTGGAAAGGTTTGATAAAATCTTTTAATTGTTGATTCATTTATAAATCTTAATTTTAAAATAAACAAAATAAAAAATTTGGCATTTAGCCATTATATATATAAAATTTTTTATCATTTTTTCAACAGAATTTTAACCTAACTTAAAAACTATTTTAATCTCTATAAAATTTTAAATTTTTTCAATTTTTAAGAAAAAACGCTATTTTTACAATATTTCCAGAATATCACATTTGTCAATATTATTTTATCTTGATTTTTTAAAAAAAGAATTTATATAAAAACTAATGATTGTACCGATACGCGATACCCTCCAAAATGGAGGAGCTACCTATGCCGAAAATAAAGGTATAGGTCGGTGAGATCTTGGACTATAATTATATAGTCCCTAAATATTAGATACTACTACCGCACAAATACAGACAAGGCTTCGGCCAAGGTCTGTATCGCGGTAATCGGGACAATCAGATGAGAAAACTACTCATCTGATTTTTTTTATTTTCTAAAAAATAAAAATGGAAGACGAATCCGACACATTTAAAAAACTTTGGAGTATCTCTTGGCCATTTTTAATAATTATTTTTTTATTAAATATTCTTGAATGACTAAGTATATATATTAGTATTTTCTTATCAGATTACTTAAATATAAATTTATCTACTATAGGAATTATCTTATCTATTGGTATTCTAATAAAAGCTGTCTTTGAAATCCCAACATGATTGCTAGGAGAAATAATATGAAATAAAAAAAACATTATTTTATGAATCATTACGTTAACATTATGATTCCTACTAATAAGCTTATGAACTGTATATTCAGTTATTATCGGAATCATTTTATTATGAATTTGAGATACTTTACGGATAAGCAGCTTAAACGCTTCAGCTATAGATACTATTAAAAGTACTTGATATAAAGATCTATCAAATTTTTTTTCTCTAAAAACTTTTATTATAGCATTATGATATTTAACAGGACTTTCTATTAGTTATACATTAATAGATGTTACTAATAATAATTTAAACTTATTATTTGGCATCGGCTGTATAATAAGCCTTCTAAGTCTACTTCCTGCTATAGCTTTTATTAAAAATAGTCAACGCTTTTTATTATCTAAATCAAAGAAAGAATCACCTCTCTCTGTTACAACAAATATATTAAAAATTCTATTAAAAAACAACAAGCTTAAATATCTTCTAATAATTACTTTATTAGGAAGTATACTAATAGAATGAATTAATAATTTTGTCTATATAATTTTTAAAGAAATATACAACACTTCCCAATCTATTACGAGTATAATCGGATTTTTAGAGATGATTACAGGCTTACTATTACCTATAATATTGTTAAAATTAAACTGAAAAATCTATTCTTTTAAAGAACAATTAATCATTTATTCATTAATACTCATAGGTATACTTTTAATAATTATAAGTTATACTACCAATATAAATTTAGGACTATTATTTTTAAGCCTATTTTATTTATCTTCCAATATATACTATATATTTAGAGAAACTATTCTTCATGAAACTATATCTACATACAGAACTACAACAGATAGCATATTTAATTTAATAGAAAATGT
>JAMOTU010000087.1 GCA_027062165.1 Candidatus Altimarinota bacterium | reverse complement strand
ATCTTTTTCTCGAAAAGTTCATTTAGACACTTGGACAGATTGTCGATTTGGATGTCAATCTAAAAAATACTTTAACATACCAACTAATATAAGTTCATCTCCCATATTTTTATTTCACCGATTACCTATCAGAAGTAAAGTATTATTCATTATGGTTTAAAAATTTTTTAGTAAAATAAAAATATACATATCCTAAAGCAAAATAGGTTACAACAAAAATTAATGTTTTCAAAAGCCAATTATTTACTTGTATACATATCTGATTATTGCTAAACAAAGTTGCAATTAAATTTATATAAGATAAAAGATAATTTTCTATCTGTATCACAAAATTATTAGATAGTATCAAACTAAAAACACCTAATAAAGTAACTAAAGGTACAATAAATACTATCGAAAAATTTGCTAATATTCATAATAAGTTTATTTTTCAAATAAAAAAAATTAAAATTGGCAAAATACCTATAGTAGCTCAAATGGTTGGAAAAATATATTCTCTGACTAATTTATAAATTATTCTTCAAGTAAATCTTTTCCTTAACTTATCATATAATATTTCATATTTAATTCTAGCTTTATCCAAGACTTCATTTAAAATAACTATCCCTACGAATGCTCCAAAAGAAAGTAAAAATCACAAATCATATGGTAAAAAATATGGATTATACATTAACATCAAGATTACAGTTATAGAAAGCAATCTCCACACCAATATTGACCTTCAAAAAAATAAAGCTAACATCATAAAACTAGCCATTATCCAAGCACGTATTATGCTTGAGTCATTTCATACAATGAAAACAAAACTAGTTATTCAAACAAAAATCAGAAATAACCTAATGTAAAAAGGCACCCAAAATAAAACTAATCCTAATAAAAATCATACTAAAGCTAAATTTCATCAACTAACTGCCACAATATGAACAATTTGACTGTCTATATATTGTCTATATTGTCTATTATTCATAAAAGACTTATCACCTAATAACATACCCAACAATAATGATCAATTTTGTCCAGTACCATATAAATCAACAATTCTCTTTTTAACGTAGTTTTTAACCTTTTCAAAAAAAGAGTAGTGATAATATCAAGGTAATTCTAGCATATTACTTACTTTTAATTTTCAACAATACCCCTTCATTAAAATATATCTATAAAATCTATATCAAGTATTCTGAAAATATTTTTTTACTGCTTTAAATCCTGTTTCAAATTTAACATTATTTATATAACCTACTACCAAATATTCTTTTCACAATTGAAGATTCTTTTTAAATTTTACATAAAAACTTTTTCAAGAGGAAGAAACAAAAACATATTTATTACCTACAATCTTATCACTAAAATATCACGTACCTACAAAAATATTACTATTCATCTTACAATTATCAAAATAATTATAATTATGATAAATCTCTACAATCACCGCTAAAATAGCAGACAATATTAAAACAAGAATATATTCTATTCTAATCTTCAAAAACAAACATCAAATAAGTAAAAACAAATAAACTATCAGCAAATAAACTAAATCTCCAAATAAATTTAATATCAGAATAAAAATAGAAAAAAATATAGCAAACAAATAAACCATTATTCATTTAAAAATCTTTTAAAATCATCTATAACATATCAAGAACTTATTAAAGCACTGGCTTCTTCAAGTTGATTTTCTACGCGATTTAATCATTCTTTATCCCATAAAGGTTTCCATTTATTTTTTATTTTCGACTTTACAATTTGAGCAAAAGCTTTATAAAGCCTGTATTTATAATAATAAATTTTTCCCTTTTCTTTAGCTTTATTATACAATTTTTTATAATATTCCATTTTCTCAGTAACCTTTATTTTTATTTTGTTTTTTTCATTTTTACATAAACTTCTATAAGTTTTATATTTATCTTTCAAAACCTTAACTTTCATTTTATAACTATCAAATTTTTTAGAAATTTTTGCAAGCTTATCATATAATTTTAAAATTTTTTTGTTATAATTTATTACA
>JAMOTU010000086.1 GCA_027062165.1 Candidatus Altimarinota bacterium | reverse complement strand
ATAATAAACTTAATGCCTAGAAAAATACACAATTTTTTAACTCCTTATGAAGTGTTCTTTAATACTAGAATTAATCTTATTTCTTAAAGTGGTGCACTTCACTTGAAATTTTACAGAGTATTATTATTTGACCAATATTAGAGGAAATTGCTAAATTTTTAGTTATATATTCAATTTTAATAAATTTTAAAGATTTAACTAGATATTCTTGAAAATTTTGGACTGTATTTTGATGATTAGTTTGACTTACCTTTTCAATTTATGAAAACTTTGTATATATTCAGTCAGGTTTAGATATAGAATTGTTGATTTATAGAATATTCATTGTTTGAGGTTTAATACATATGCTTTTATGAATGATTTACTGATATTTGATTTACAAGAGTTTTTTTATACATCGTTATTTTCCTAATGTTTTTAAGCTTTATAAAAGAAAATTTACTAAATTAACTGATTTTCCTAGTTTGATAAAATTTATATACTACAATAGTAAGAGATCTATTAAAACTATTTTACAATTTTTTCTAAAAATTTTTGTATTAGATGTAACTATTGATTATCTATTAAAGGGAAAAAAAGAAAGTTTTTATTGACATTCTCCAGTTGAAATAGTAGTGGAAACTTTTGTTTTAGGGACCTTTTTACATATATATTACAATTTTTCTTTGTCGATGTTAAGTTTAAAAGATTTTTCAATAGATTACTTTATTTTCTATTTAGTTTTTACTTTTTGGTTATTATCTATAATATACAGGATTTTTAGAAATCACAAAATATATTTTGTCATTTTAGTAATGATAGTTTTGATGCCTATTATATCATTTTTTTCTAACTTATTAGATTACAAAAATTGGTTAATTAATTTGATATTAGTTTATTTTATTTTGATTTATTTTTTTGTTTCATTAATATATAAACTGGAATATTTATAATTTTAAGGTTACTTTAAAGATGAGTTTGTTAGATCAAATAAAACAAGATTATAAACAGGCTTTTAAAGCAAAGGATACAGTTAAAAAAGATATTTTAAATTATTTAATTTCTCAGATAAAAAATAAGCAAATTGATTTATGACACCAACCTTCTGATGAAGATATTATAAAAATTATAAAAAAAGAAATTAAATCTAGACAAGAAAGTATATCTTTTTTAGAAAAATCTGGTAAAGTAGAAGAGGCAGAAATCGAAAGGAAAAAAATTGAAATTTTGAAGCAATATTTACCAGAGATGCTGTCTGAAGATCAGTTAAAGAAAATTGTAGAAGAAAAAATTAAAGAATTGAATATTTCAGATTTAAGAAAAGAAAGATGAAAATTGATATGAGCAATTATGAAACAATATTGACCACAAGTAGATGGTAAATTATTAAATCAAGTAATACAATCTTATATTTAAAACTTTATCTTAATACTATGTTAAAAAAAGTTATATTAATTTTTTTTATGTTTTTCTCTTTTGTATTTTCTTGGACTTTAGCTGCTGAAGGTGGAAATACTACTTCATCTAATAATGAAAATTGTGTAAAACTAAATACCAGCATACCTTGAATAGGAAATAAAATTTGTATGTGAGATGAAGACAAGGGATATGATGCTGAAAATAATCAAACTTCTGTTAATGCAGAAAGTGCTTTCCCTAGACTTATGGGAGCTCTTACTAAAATAGTAGTTTCTTTAATAATAGCTGTTGGTTTTTTAATGATTGTTGTTTGATGAGTTATGATTGCATCTTCTTGAGCTGACCAAAGTCTTTATTGAAAATGAAAAGATCTTATTTTAAAAGTTGCTATTTGAATAGCTCTTTTGGGACTTTCTTGAGTAATTCTTCATATGATTAATCCTAATTTTTTCAAATAAAATTTAGATATATTAAATAAAATTTTGATGATAAAAGTAGAGAAAAAACAAGACAATATAATAATTGAAGATATTATCAAAATTTGAGGAGCAGATGAGAAACAATATATAAATTTGAAAAAAGTCAGATGAAAAGATATTCCGGAAAAAATTGATTATTTTAAAATAGAATATCCTGGAGAATATCATTTTAATATAGAAAGATACTCAGATGGTATATATTTTACGGTGGTGGAGTGAGAAAATAGAAAGTTAAATTATTTAATAGAAAAAGTAAATGATAAGGTAGTAGCATTTATTCAAAGTCCTTCTGTATTAGAAAGTAGTGATATTTTTGAAAATGTAGAAATTTGGATATTTGAAGATCCAGCTGTTGAAGAAATGTTGGATAAATTAGAATACGAATGAGAAAGAATAAAGATTTAATTTCTAAATTAAAAATAGAATGGATTGAAAAAATTTAAATCAAAACTTTTACCAGGAAGAACACCATAAACCAGAAGTTATAAAAGAATGAATTTTGGTATGATCTGAAGCTATCAAAAAAGCACCTAAAATAGAAGGTGTTCCAACTGGTGTAAAGTGATTAGATGAATTATTTTTTACTGTAGAGATTGATGAAAATGGTAAAATAGTAAAAAAACCTCTATGATGAATTCCTAGATATTCTGTATTTAATATCACTTGAGCTCCTGATACTTGAAAATCTTTAATGGCTGAACAATTTGCTATAGCCCAAGCAGCAAGATGAGAAAAAGTAGCTTTTATTACTGTAGAGTCTCCTGCAGTTTTTGTTGTTAGTTGATTAAAGCAGAGAGCAGCCGCTATGTGATACAGATTTGAAGAATTAGAAGATAATATTATTTTAATAGATGCTGCTTCTCATTCAAAACTTAGGGAGATACCTGACCTTTTAGCTACTTTAGCTTATGCTATAAAAACTTACAAAATAAGTTATACTGTTATAGACTCAATAACTTGACTTTACGAAAACAAAGAAATGATGGCAAGGGCTATTGTAAGAAGATTATTTAATTTTATGAAAAAATGGTATCAAACTGCTTGGTTTATTTCCCAAAAAAGGAGTGGTCACGAAGAACTAAGTGCTGAAGCTGCTTGAGGTTTTGCAGTAGGTCATATAGTAGATTGAACAATGGTATTAGCTAAAGAAGTTATAATGACTTCTTATCAAGCAAGACTTTATAAAAAACAAATATGAGATATTGTTAGACTATTCAGAATAGATTGATGTAGAATGTCTGGTCATGATACCAAAATTCATTATCTTTATATTACTGATACTTGATTGGTTGAAATAGGAGAACCTATAGGAAAATAAATATAGTTTAAATTATAATATTTATTTTTTTCTTTTACGGATATAGAACATAGTTCATGATAAATCCTCTTTATAAAATTAAAAATTGAAAACTTATCTGTTTAAATGATTTGTTAGAGGAAGAAGAAAAACAAGTAGATTTGTCTATTTTTGATAAATTTATAGAAAAGTATTGAAATAGAATTTTAGAAAAACAACCTTTATGATTTTATGAAATAGATAAAATTTATTTTTTGTATCCTTATAGCCTGGAATATTGATATCCTAAAACTAATATTGTTAAATATTTTCAGATAGCTAAAACTTGATCTGAAAAATATTGTAAATTAATTTTTGATTTTATTAAAGATAAAGTCTTAGATTTTGCTAAAAGATATGATGCTGTGGTTTTTGTCCCTTGGTCTGTTGATAGAAAATGTAATGTGTTAGACTATTTAAAAGAATATTTAGAAAAAAATTGATTAAAAATAATTCCTTCTTTTAGAGTTAAGGAATGAAATGAAATTAAAAATATTAGAATTCTAAAAGAAAAATTTAGAGTAGCTAACGAAAAATTTGAAATTTGAGACATTTTTGATAATATTACTAAAATTTTGATAATAGATGATATGGTAAATACTGGTGCAAGTATGTGTGCTATAGCAAATAAATTGAAAAAAAAATATAAAAATCTAAAAATAGATTGATTGGCAATAGTTGGTAGTTTAACAGAAGAAATGATAAGTGATATATAAGTTTCAGTAAAGTTATAATTTTTACTATATTTAATATTTAGATACTATGTCCTTATATCTTAAATATCGTCCACAAACTTTTGATGATGTTACTTGACAAAGACACATAATAGATATTTTAAAAAAACAAATAGAACTTTGACAGACTATGCATAATTATTTATTCTTTTGACCTAGATGAACTTGAAAAACTACAACTGCTAGAATTTTAGCAAAAGCGGTTAATTGTTTAAACCCTAAAAATTGAAATCCTTGTAATCAATGTGAAAATTGTGTAGCAATAAATAAATCTCAAACAATAGATTTTGTTGAAATAGATGCTGCCTCTCATACTCAAGTAGATAACATTAGAGAAGAAATAATTGATAAAGCTCCTTATCCTCCTACTCAACTTAGAAAGAAAGTGTATATTATCGATGAAGTTCATATGCTTTCAAAAGCGGCATTCAATGCTCTTTTAAAAATTATGGAAGAACCACCTGAATATTTAATGTTTATACTCGCTACTACTGAAATAAATAAAGTACCTGATACAATTGTTTCTCGTTGTCAAGTATTCAATTTTAGAAAGTTAACAGAAAATGAAATAGTTTCTCGTTTAAAATATATTGCTGAAAAAGAAAATATTCCATATACAGAAAAAGCTTTGTATTTGATTGCTTATGTTTCAGAATGAGCCCTAAGGGATGCGGTAAAATATTTGGAACAAGTTAGTGTTTTATGAGAAGTTAATGAAGAAAATGTAGTAAAATTTTTATGAATAGCACCAGAAGCTCAAATAAAAGAATTTGTATCCCTTTTAAAAAAGCGATACCAAACTTGAAATAAAGAAACTTTAAAAAATGTCTTTGATTTCCTTACTAAGTTGGAGTTATGATGAGTAGATTTATGAGTTTTTGCTAAACAAGTATTAAAATATATAGATTTTAATTTCTTAGAGGATATACAATTTTATTCAAAACTTTCTAATTTATTTAAAAAGATTTTTCTAAATCTTAAAAGTTTTCCAAATAAACTTTTAGCTTTTAAAGTAGAAATCTGAGAATTTATAAAAAACGATCAAAATGAAAGAATAGAAAGTAAAAAGGAAGATAGCCTCGAAAAAGAAAACAATATAGAAGAAAAAAAATCTGAAAAACTAGATGAACATTCACAAAATGAAAACAAAAATGTTGAAGTTAAATCTGAAGAATCTGATAGTTTAGAACCTAAAGAAGATAATATTAATCTTATGAATCTGATGTCTCAACTTATAGCTAAATGTGATAAAATAAGTATAAGAGCTATTCTCAAAAAGTATGCATCAATAGAATGATATGATTGAAAAAATATTGAAATGATTATTATAAACAAGGTACAATACAAACTACTTACTCAAGAGAGTAATTTAAAATATTTGGAAAATCTTTTAAGAGATATCCTTTGAAAAAATGATATAAGTCTTCATATACAGTATATGTCCAAAGAAGACTTTTTAAAAAGAAAATTACAAGAAAATGGGAGCTAGAACAAATAAAATGTGAATTTTAAAGAAAAAAAGACAATTACAAAAGCAAAGAGCATTGCTATCTAAATCTCATAAGGAAGAAATTATAGGGAAAAGACAATTTACTAATCCTAAAGGTAATACTTATGAACGGTTTTATCGTAGTTGAAAACGAATTAATGATAAAACATGACGGAGAGAAGATCCTGATTGATATAGAATAATTAGAAAACCCAATTCTAGTGAAATAGAATGGGTTTATAATCCTCAATGACGATGATATAGAAAATGGTTAAGGAAACAGCGTAATTTTTAAAATAGTTTAAAATTTCAAAAATGGATATTAAATTATATAAAAGATACTTAAAAATAAAAATTATCTGATGGTTTGTAATTTTATCTTTTTTTGTTTTTTTGTTTTGATTAATAATATTTAAATTTGGCTATATTTTACTTGATTTTTTTTATTTAAATAAAGAAAAAAATATTTATGCTTCTAGTCCAGAGGTGAAAAATTTTTTGTTAAATAAAAAAATATATCATTGACAATGGCGATTATCTGATGAGTTAAACAATACTAATAGTTTATACTACTTTTTTTCTCTATGAAATAGAAATTTTTTAAGTTGATTGCAATATTATATAAAACATTCTTGAGACAATAATTTAAATTTAGAAAACCTTTATACTACACTTTCAGGAAGTGTATTTTTTTATAATAAAGCACTAAAATACGCTACTTGATGGCAATATGATAGAATATATACCAATAAGATAAAAGCTCAAAATTTAGTCTATTTATTTGGTTTAAAATATTGTGTAGATAGATTTAAACAAGAATTTGAAAAATTTTCTGATGTAGAAGAAAAAATAAAAAATATAGAAAATACTCTAATTAAACAGATAAATTTATTAAAAAATAAACTTTTAACTGAAAAGGATCCATTTCTAAAAGATTGTTTAAAAAGACTTTTAGAATCTTTATCACGTTCTTATGTTAATCTTTCAAATATAAAAATATTACTAAATACTTATAAAAAAAATTTAATTAAAATCTTTTATGCTAAAATAAAAGATGTAGATAGTTGTTTGTCAGATAAAAGTATGTTTGTAGGAATAGACAATGGACTAAATAGCATTTTATCATGATTAAGTGCATATGATGATCAATATTGAAAATTGTATTTTATACTGTTGTATGGTAATGAGTCTCATTTAAAAATGTTATGTGAAAATTCTTATAAACTAAGTAAAAAGTTTAATAAAAATAATAAACAATTGTCAAAATGATTTGAAAAATTAAAGGAGTATTTATCAGATCCTAAGAAATATACAAAAAATGACTGACAATGAAGAAAAGAAAATAAAGAAAATAAAGAAAAATCTAATTGAAAAGATAATAACAAAAATTGAAAAAATGAAAACAATTGAAGTAATTGAAATAATAAAAATTTTAATAATAACTCAGAAAAATGAAAGAATAAACAATGAAAGCTAGATAACAAAAATAAAATGAAATGATCAGGAAAAAAACATCATTATCATATAGATGAAGATAAAGTAAAAAAATTAATGAAACAAATAATAGAAAAAAATTATGAACGGATTAAACAAATGGAAATGATAAAAAATAATTCTCAATATAATCCTAAAAATATTTTACATAAATTGTTTAAAGAATTTTACGGAAGTGAAAAATGATTTGAAATAGAAAAAAATTTAAATGGTTGGTAAAATTTATTTTGTTAATTGTTTATAAATGATACTTGCTTCTCGGAATGTAAATGGTTTAAGGTCAATAATTAAAAAGGGGTATTTACTAGATTATTTAAAAAAATATAAACCCGATGTTATTTGATTACAAGAAATAAAAGCAAGAGAGAATCAAATCGATAAAGGTTTTATAAAATTGATTAATGATTTAGGATATAAATATATTTTTTTTAATCCTGCCGAAAGATGATGATATTCAGGAACTGCTATATTTTCAAAGATTCCTTTTAAACAGACTATAAAATGATTTTCAAAAATGCCTTCTGAATTTATTCGTGATATATATGAAACCTCCTTTAAAAATAAAGTAGATTTTGAAGAAGTAAAGAAAGTAATTTTGGAAGATAAAGAGTGAAGATTATCTATTGTTGATTTGTGAGACATTTATTTTTGATGTGTATATGTACCCAATGCAAAAGTCGATTTATCTAGATTAAATTTTAGACAATTTTGGGATAAAGCTTTATTAGAATATTTAAAATATTTAGACAAACAAAAACCTATTGTAATATGTTGAGATATGAATGTTGCTCATCAACCTATTGACTTAAAATATCCTAAGGCAAACGAATGAAAACATTGATATACAAAAGAAGAAAGGCAGTGAATGACCAATTATTTAAAAGCTTGATTTATAGATAGTTTTAGATTTTTGTATCCTGAGAAAATTCAATATTCTTGGTGGTCTATGAGAACAAATGCAAGAAAGAATAATAGTTGATGGAGAATAGATTATTGTTTGATTTCTCCAAAATTAAAAAATAAACTGATAGATGCTTTTATACACGACCATATTTTATGATCTGATCATGCTCCTGTAGGAGTAATTTTAGATATTTGACAAAAATAAAATTTTGGATATAATTTTGGAAACTAATTTAATGTTTAGCTAAAATAAAAATGAAAAAATTTTATAGAAAAATTATCAAAGAAAAATGGAAATATATTATGTTTTTATCTATTTTATTCATTATATTGCGAGGGATATATACAGCTTTTTTGTATTATAAAATTATAATTTTAAATAAAAAGTTAGAAAATTTAGATACACAAATAAATGATGTTGAGAAACAAATAGCTCTTTTGAAAGAAGATGAAAAAATTAAAAAGTATTTACTTTTAAAAGATGTTTATGAACAAATACAACCTACCAAATGGTCATATATAATGAGAAAAATGTATGATATTATTCAAAAAGTTGATAAAATATCATATTGAAAATTTGAAATAAACAATTTTGTTATAAATATGGAGCAACTTAATCTTGTTTGAAAAGTAAATGACCTATCAATTGTTTATTCCTCAGGATGAATTATAGATCAATTTGAGGAACTTCCTTTTATAAAGAAAATGAATATTCCTTATTATAAAAGAGTTGATGATATGTTTGAATTTTCTTTAAATGCTAA
>JAMOTU010000085.1 GCA_027062165.1 Candidatus Altimarinota bacterium | reverse complement strand
ACTATCGGATTAATCAACAAATATTTTGCAAAAGACAAAGGTAGTAAAACATATTTTACCTTATCGCCAAATGGCTATACCCTTATAGCTGAACAGCAAGAGGGGGTATCGCCAAACGGCAAGACCCTTTATAGCCAAATGGCGAGAGGAGGTATAGCCGAACAGCAAGACAATAGTAAGTATAATATAGATAGATATAATAGTAAGAATAAAATAGATAGAGGAAGATATATATATACCGCCCTCTCTTTTTTTGAAAAAAAACTTCTTATTCTCTTAGGGAACTTACAAAAACATTTTGAAACTTACAATCTAAAAGTTAGCACCTATAAGAAACATTTAGAAGCATTTAGAATATTATCATCTAAGTATGAAGAACAAGAACTCATAACGGCTATATATGCAAGAGCCATTAAAGGAATAAGAGAGACAAGCGGAAGTCAGTTAAAAACAATAGCGAATCCTAACTTCCTAAAAGCAAGTATAAAAGATTTACTGATAGAGGCTGAAGAGTTTATGGAATATGAAGATTTAGACGAGGACAGTATTGAGACTGAGTTTTATTTTATGGCTGATTCGGGAGCATATCTTAACTTTTATAGTGAGATAGACAGGTATTCAGGAGAGTTTATAGACGCAGCAGGTAATTCAAAAAATATAGCAACATTAGAAGAAGACATATTCTTAATGAGAGAGTATTTAAAGCAGTCCGGAATTGAAATAGCAAGCAATATTAAATCGTTTCTATTAGGTAATGCTATTGAAAATGTAAAATATGACCTCATAATAGCTAAACGATTTTACATTCTTAATGATGAAAATTACAAAGATTATCTATATATTTTTGAGGATATAGATGAAATGTTAGAGTTTTTTAATAAGAAATTTTCAGTAAAAGAAATAAATTACGAAGAATTAAAACAGCAATTAATAGAAAAAATTTCAATAAGGTAAAAAGTATGTTTTATTTGCCTCTAACAGCACCTATAATCAACGAAAAAAATTTTCAAGTATATAGGTAGCCGATGAGGTTTAAAAACGCTTAAAACGGCTCTGATTTAAAAAAGCCGTATATTATGTTAACTAAACTGATATAATAAATACACAAATTACACATTAATAAAAAGGAACTGAATGAGCGTAAAGCAGAAAAAGGATAAATTCATTAAGCTGTTAGGCGAAAACTTAGGAAACATATCCGCTACGTGCATACAGACAGGCATTGCAAGGAAAACGTATTATAATTGGATAAACAAAGACGATAAATTCAAAAGCAAGGTTGATGAGGTGTTAGAGGCTCAAATGGACTATGTGGAAAACAAACTTATGGAAAAGATAGAGGCTGGGGATTTAACGGCTATTATTTTTTATCTCAAGACCAAAGCTAAACATAGAGGCTGGAGCGAAAAAATTGAGCTGTCTCATAACAATCAGGCACCTGTAATTAATATCGTCGGCGTATAGGTTCTTTTAAAAGGTTTGGTTACGGGTGACGGAGTATCGCAAAAGTTGGTTAGTTTTTGAAGTTTTAAAGTAGTTATTAAGTTATAAGGAGATTAAATGGAACTTATTACACAGACAGAATTTGCAAAAATGGTAGGGGTGTCTCAGCCTTATATCGCCAAACTTATAAGAAAAGGCGTATTTATAGACTGCATAAAAGACAAAAAATTAATTAAAGAGTGTGCCTTAAAGGCTTACTACAATTCTAAAAAAAGAAAATCCATTGAGGATTATTCAAGATTATCACCTCTGCAAAAAGTGCAGGTTAAAAAAGACGAATGGGCGGCTAAATTAAACGAACTGCATTACAGAGTGCAGACAGGCGAATTCAAAGACAGAGAGGAAACAGATAAAAGAGCCGAGAACGTTTTAGTGGCTTTTAGGAATAAAATGTTAGCTCTGCCTACAAAGCGGCTCCGGCATTGGTCGGAATGAATGACGAAGAAAAAATAAAAGCCATAATAATTAATTATATTGACGAGGCTTTAGGTGAGCTTGAAAGGTTAAAGGAATTATCCGATTAACCGTCACAGC
>JAMOTU010000084.1 GCA_027062165.1 Candidatus Altimarinota bacterium | reverse complement strand
CCACTAGTTCCTCAAATAAAAAATGAGTTACTTTTTTTTAGATAAATAATTTTACCTAGTTTATTAATAGTATTTTCAGGTATTGATGCTATTTTATTGTTATTCCAGCTGTCTATTATAAATATATTAAAGGCTGCATAGTAAGATTTTGTTAAAATTTTTTGTAATTGATTTAATTCATCTATATATAAATTTTCTTTTTTACATAATTGTATTTGTTGAAGTATTTTATTGTAAGTTTTCGTTTTTTGAGGACTATCAGTAGGTATCTTTTGAAAAGTATCTATTTGTTTTTTTATATCTGATGGTAAACAGTTAATTGCCATTGTTCCAGTATCAGTGTGAATTATTATTTCGTTTCATGTTTTAGAAGGAGAGTTAGTAACAGTATTTATTAGACTTCGAATGATTATTAATATAATGATGAAGCCTAAACTTATACTTATGGGATATTTGTAATCTATTAAAATATTCTTAATTCTTTTTATAGAAAAGAAGGATAGTAAATTTTTCCTTTTTTCTAATTCTTTTTTTATTTCCAATTTAGGAATTTTTATATTTAACGAGTGTGCATATACGATCTCTTTTAAGTCTATTCTAGTTGATAACGTTTCTATTAGTGTATCTAAAATAGTTTTTTCTTCTATTTTCGATATTTCTATTATTTCTTCAAAATCTTTATCATCTAGAAAGTTAGAAATTTTTGTTCATAAAGTAATTATTAAATCGTCATCTTCTAATTCTCATTCTATCATTTCTGAGAATAGATCTATTTTTCAATTTTCTTCTTCATTTTCTACTTTGTAAATTAGTTTATTGTTTCTAAATATTAAGGTTGAAATATCTCAAATAAGACTGTTTAGATAGGTGTCATTTATTATTATTTGAATAGAGCCTTTTATGCTTATTTTTTCAATATTTTTTAATTTCTCAGCAAAGGTACTGAGTTTTGTATTAAATTCTTGCAATTTTTCTTCAAAAAATTGTTTAAAATCTTCTATATACAAATTTTCTACTTTGAGATATTCGATTATTTCTCATAAAAATTCGTTAAATAAGTTTTTCTGAAATTCTATAAATTTATCTGATAATAGAAATATAGTGGATACAAGATATATATTATCTGAAATCTTTTTGAAAATATAAATATGTGGCACATCGTTGTTTAAGACTTTTAAATTTTCTTCTATTATCATTCTTGTTTTATATCGTTAGTTTTAAAATTAATTTAAAAATTATGTATTTTGGCTTGATTTTCAATATCAAATTGAGAATAATTTTATAAATACTATTTAGAAAGTTTTTAATAGTTTATGACAAAATATAGAAAATTAGTGTTTACGATAGGATGGCTTTTAGTTATTTTTCCATTTTTGGTATATTTTTATATTAAGATATTAAAGTGACCGGAAGATATTTATATTTATAAAAATAAAACAATGACTCAATTGATAGTTAAATCTCCTTATTTTACCGATTGATGAATAATTCCTTCAGAGTTTACTTGTGATTGACAAGATTTATTTCCTACTATAGAGGTATGAAATATACCTGCTGAGGCAACCAATTTGATATTGTATGTAGAAGATCCTGATGCTCCTATGGAAAGGCCGTTTATCCACTTGATGGCAGTAAATATACCTGTAGATAGTTGAACTAAATTGATAGATCAGCAAGTTTTAGAAAGTGAGGCTGTTTTGTGAATAAATGATTTTGGTAATTTATGATGGAATGGTCCTTGTCCACCACATTGACATGGAGTACATCATTATTATTTTAAAGTGCTAGCTTTTGCTAACGAACTACCTTTAAGTAGTTGATTTACTATATCAGAATTTGTTAAAGCAATTTCTTCTTATCAAGGTTATATTGTAGGTAGTGGAGAGTTAATAGGACTTTATCAAAGATAAAAATTTATTTTATAATATAAATTTATAATATAAATATATTAAATAATGAAAAAAGTTTTAATGTTTATATTCGGAGGTTTTGTGTGGTCACTATTAGGTTTTTCTATTAATATTTCAATTCCAGTTGATACCAATGTTGTAAAAATTGACTTAAATTCAAAAGATGAAAAGTTAATTATTAAGAATAAAACTAACAAAGATTATGTATTGCGTTTAAAATTATTAAAAAGTAATAATATATCTTTAGATTATTCTTCGTATAATGATCCTTTTATTTTAGCTGGAGGTAAAGAAAAGGAATTTAATCTTCTTTTTGATGATACAAATAATTTTGGAAATATAGAATTATTATTAAATTATAAAGAAGTATTAGATATATTAGGAAGTTGAAAAGAAGTTAAGATATATATTAATTATGTAGATAATAAATTAGCAAAATATCAACATGTATTGGATAATTTAGCTAGGAGGATTGTAAATAAAGGAAAAGATTATGTAGAATTGATTTTAAATAGAATTGATAAAATGATTAAAATAGTATCTAAAAGTAGAAGTTTATCCGATAATAAGAAAAAATATTATATATCAGTTTTATCATATTTGAAGTATAAATTAGAAAATTGAATTAAAGATAATAATAAAGAGATAGTAAAAGATAATAATATAGTAATTAATAAGAGTGATTATTATAAGTGATATGAAACCGTGGTTATTAAAGGAAAAGCTAAAAAATATATATGATTTGGTAAAGTTATAGATAATATTGTAGTACCTGATTGAGTATATGTCAAGATTCGGGATATTTGTAAACACAAATTTATCACTGTTAATGGTAAGGTAGAAGATAATGGATGTTTACAAAATGTATTGTTTATTAGTAATATAACATATTCAGATAAAAAAGTTAGAATAAAATATAAAAATAAAGATGTTTCATTGTGTGTTGATAATGGTTGGAATTTGGTTAATCTTAAGTATGTTCCTAAAACTTTTAGAGATAATTTGATTAAATCTATAGTTTACTATTCAAGAAGAGATAATAATAAAGATTACATTAGTCCCATTAGAATAAGTTCATTAAATCTTAATAAAGATTATTTGTCGAAGTTATTGAGTAATTGAAACTTTAATTTTTGGTTATATTTAAAGGGATTACCGGATAAATTATGTAGTAGTAATATGAGATTAACATGAAAAGTAAATAATAAAATAAATAATAATATTGCTCAAAAAAATATTAATTATAATAAAAATATTAGTTATAATAAAAGTAATAATCGATCAAATAATACTATTTCTACTACTACTGATTCAAGAAGAAATATAAATACCTATAATTCATCAAGATCTTGTTATATATGGTTAGTAGATAATAGTATTACTAAGATACCTTTAGCTTTAAAAAAAGATAATGCTGTAGAATGTTTAAATGAATGTGAATGGGCAGTAAATCATAATAAAAAACGGTTAAATCGTTGGTATGTAATGTGTAAATACAAAAATAAAATTATTAAAAATCGAGGTACTAGAAATTTAAGATGTTGATATAATTTATCATCTGTGTGATGATGTCTTTATAATAAATCTTGAAAACGATATGCTAAAAATTGGTCTATTGTATGAGATAAATATGTATGGACTTGTAAAGATTGATTAGGTAAACAGTTGCAATGTTCTGTTCCTATATGTTGACCTTCTAATTTAGGTTCTAAAGCTTTTGGTAATCGTGTTTGTAGAAAATTATCTACAGTTATAAATGTAGAAAATAATATCGATATAAATGCATTTTTATATAATTTAAGAAAAGCTCCGAGGTTTTCTGAATTTGGATTGCCATGGAATTGTAATTATAAATATACTACAAAGGTTTATGATTTATGAAAATATATGACATTATTAAAGTCTGCAAATTGATATTATTATTTAAGAAATTGAAAAAAATATTATGTATCAGAAGATTATTTAAAAACTAATGGTTTAAAATATTTTCCTTGGGATGAGTGGTTAAAGATTTATAATGAAAAGTTGAAATATAGATTAGCACTACCTTGAGATATTTTCAAGAGAGTAAAAATTTATTATTATTGTTATTAATTTTATTTTATATTATTTATTTAATTCATGAAAAAAAATAAAGTTTGTTTTGTTAATTTTGACAGGTATATTTGTTAGTTTTACTTATGCTACAAATTATCCTGTTGAACCTGCTAATAATGGTTTAGCGAAAAAAGTGATTAGTCGGATATTTACAGATCCGGGTTTACAGAAGAATACTACTTTAGAGGATAGAATAGTGGCAGCTAAAGCTGCTAATAGGATGTCAGAATTGATTTTACAATCTATTAGAGTTTTAGGAATAGCTAATGATTGATTTATTACTGAGGATGAAGTTAAAAAGCTTAATGATTATATGTATAAACATTATCATAATTTGATGGTTAGTTTGCATTGAGATGATGAAAGATGAATAGAGACGGGTTTTCACAGAGTAGTTAATAATTGAGGTGTTCAAAAATGGTATATTCCGTTGAAAAGAAAATATAAAAAAGCTAACAGAATTGCCGATGGTATTTTTCATTTGTGACTGTATCCTACAAAAGATCCTAAGAGAATTCTAAATGAGGATGGTAATAAAAATGTTAGATGGAGATTAATAGCTAGATGATTGTCTGTTTATTTAAAAAAGGATTTAGGTATTAAGAGTTGGTCTAAAAAGGCATGGTTAAAATCTCAAATTAAGAGATTAAAGAAAGAGAGAGAAGAAAAAATAAAAGCACTTAGAAAAGAAATGTTGCTAAAACTTTCCAAGGTTAAGAACAAAAAAGAGTATAGAATTATTAAAGCTGAATATAGGAAGAAAATTAAAGAAATTAAAGCAGAATATAACAAGAAGATTAAGAATTTAAGAAAATAAAAAAATATTTATGAGAGTTTTAATTCTGACAGCTTCATATTGATCTTGACACAACGCTGCTGCTTTTGCTTTAGAGAAATGCTACCAAAGAAAAGGTTGGCAAACTAAAGTAGTGGATTTGACGGATTTTGCTAATAAAATTTTTGTTAAACTAACACAAAAAAGTTATAAAATAATGTCGGAAGATATTCCAATTTTGTGGGAAAAATTTTTTAATTTAACTGATAAAGTTTTTTTAGCTAAGCTTATCTATTCTTTAAAGGATCCTTTGTGACAAGCTAAATTTGATGAATTGGTTAGTAATTTTAATCCTGATATTGTAATTTCTGTTTATCCATTTTGGAATTTGGTTGTTAAAGGTTATAAAAAGAAATATAAAAATAGTTTTAGATATGGAATTGTAATCACAGATGCTATTAATATACAATCTTTTTGGTATATTGATGATGATATTGTGGATAGATATTTCGTAATAGACGATTTGACTAAAGAGATAGTTGTAGAAAAATTTAAGGTTTCACCAGATAAAGTTGTAGTCAGTTTTTTTCCTATTTTACCTGAGTTTTTTGTTGATAAAAGACATATTGATAAAAAGAAAATGATGATTTTATTAACAGCTTTAAAAAAAGATTTTATTTTTTCAATTTTGGAATATTTTAAATACAAGGAGATTGAGGTTAAGATAGTGAAATGAAGGAATGATAAATTGTATGAGAAAGTTAAACATAAGTTGGGAGATGTAGAAAAATTTGCTTTTTATGATTTCCTAGATATTAAGAAGGAGTTGAAAAATATTTGAATAATGATAGCAAAAGCTGGTTGAGCTTTGACTTCTGAGTGTATAGCTACTGATACTCCGATGATAGTGCCTTATTATATATGAGGTCAAGAGGAGGGAAATGTTAAATTGATTTATAATTATGGTTTAGGTTTCTCTGATAATGATATAAATAGAGTAAAATTTATTTATGAATATTTGGATTGGAATAAACTTTTGTGAAATTTTAAGAAAGTTAAAAAGAAGGATAGTTGTGAGATAGTCTATGATAGTTTACTTTCTAATTAGTTTTTATTTAAGCAGCAGTTTCTTGAGGAGTTACATTAAGAAATACTTCGTCTTCTTCTTTTCTTTTAATAGCTAGAATTCTTAGGAAAAGATCTATTATATTTTTAACTTGGTCATTATCTTGGTTATCATCTCTTTCTATTTCTTTTCATAGTTGTTGATTTAATATTTGATCTATTTTTTCAAAAGGTATTTCTTTATATTCACCTTCTAATAATGTTACATTAGCGTTAGGATACAAATTTTTTATTCCATCTTTTCGTCATATATAAGTAATTTCTCAAAAAATAGTGTCAGATGATACAGTAGATATTATAACTTTTCAGTTCCTTTCTATTTTTACTTTACTACCTGCTTTTACTATAAATAGTTTGTTATTTGTTTGATTAGTTTTTAATATAGGTTGCTTTTTCCCTTTTTGCCATTCTCATAAAAGGGATATATATTTATAAAAATTATTTAAAGTTCTGTTAAGTTGTTTTTTAGATAAATCTAGATTCTCCATTAAAGTTCTTTCTAGTTCTTGTAAACTTATGTTTTCTATGTTTCTTTTTTTAGCATATATTTTTATTAGTTTAAGAAAATATTTTTTAATATTTTGAGTTATAGTATTATCTTTTAAGATTTGTTTTATAAGTTTTCTAGGTATTCTAATAACTTTTAATTTAGTTAAAGCATATACGCTAGCATTTGCTCTTTCATTTAAGACAGACATTTCTCATAGAATAGTTTTACCTTCGACTACTTTAGATAGTAAGGGATTTCAATTTATTTCTAATTTTATTTTACCTTCTAATACCAAAAATAGATCGGTATTTTTGTCGTTAAATCAAATAATTTTTTTTCCTGCTGAAATTGTTTCTTCTTTTATTTGATTAATATATAATTTTGGGTTATTAATGAATAAGTTGATTAAAGTAGATAATATTATTGCTTCATTATGAAAGTCTTTTTCTTCAAAATATTTTAGAGTAGAAATTATATGAGCTATATTTTGTTTTAGGGTAGGATCTATAGAAAAATAATTTAGAAATTCCGTTCTATCAAGAGTTTCTAAAAGTCTTTTTTTTGTTTCATTAGATATAGATTTGTAGTTTTTAATTAGTAGTTCGATGATATCTTTAGAAATAGTATGATTTTTTCATTTAGAATTTAAAAGTTTTTTTAATTGTTTGTTAAGATCTTCACTTAGAGGAGTTTGAGATATAATGTTTTTAAAAATAGTCATTATTCGTTCTCATGCTTTTTTAGATCGGAAGAATGCCTCAAGATGAAATTCAGAATCAGTGAAGAGTTTAAGTATAGTATAAAATAAGCTAAATATCTCAAACTGTTTAAAATAATTATTTTTATATTTAGAAATTTTTGAAAAAAAACCAATGTATATTTTATCTCCTTCTACTTGGGAGATGATTTTGAATCATATATCTTCGTAAATTTCTTCAAATAAATTAGCCAAATTAGATAGGATTTTTATTAGTTCATGAATATTGGTTTTGTGGGTTGAATTTTTAACATCTACTCAAAAAGTAAGAATTTTTCATTCGTAATTATATATGAAGGAATCTTTTTGTTGTAAAATTTCGCTAGTATAGTTTGTTTTAGGTTTTTGAGACAATATAAAAGATTTTAAATCCTGTAAAAATTCGTTGATATGTATATAATTTTTATTATTAATATCAAATCATAGGTCTTTTAATCTGTTAAGAAATTCTATAAAAGTTTCTTTTTTAAATATAGATTTTGTTTTTTCTAGAAAGTTTTTTCATATTTTGTTTTCTATATTTGTTTTCATTTTTGTTTTTGATAAAGAACTTAAAATTATATATATTGTTATATTTATAGATATATTTTAAATTTTGTCAAAAATTAGTTGTAAAAATTAAGAACTTTTCTAAATTGTAAATATTTATTTTTTTCCTTAATTTTAAAAAGATAAAATAATTATTTAAGTTAAATAGAAAAATTTTTAAAATCTAAAATATAGGTAGGCAATTTACAAGACTCTTTCTTATTTTCCTTTTGTTTTATTTTTCTTTTTTTCTGTTACCTTTTCTGCCTTTTTCCATCTTTTTATTTTTAGTATTGGAAGATCGAAAGCACAGAATACTTGAAATAATGTGTAATAGACAGTAAAAATAAGAATATTAATATTTTCACTTTTATCATCATTAATATTAATACTAGTATTAAAAAGCACTTCATAAGGAGTTAGAAAGTTATGTATTTTTCTAGGCATTAAATTTAATATATTTATTACTTGTAATTTCATTAGTTTATTTTTTTCCAACTACTATATGGGTTACATAAATATCATTACTGTAATTCTGTTAGCAATATAAATTCTTTGGTTTTGATTTAAATGTTTGTAATGTTTAATATAAGGACGTACCACCAAGATTTTAGTTTTCATTGTTTTTTGATGTTAGATAATAAATGTTTTTATTATATTTATCTTGGCGGTGTACTTCAAATTTTATTGAAGCTTAATTTTTACATACTTTTTAGAATAGTACCTGAATTTATAATTTACATTTTTTATTTTAGAACAACTTTTTTATCTGCTATAACAATCTTAGTTGTATTAATTTTATTTTTGGTTGTTTATTTTTCTAAATAGATAATATTTGATGAGATGTTGACTTTTATTTGTGGATGATTGAATTTTTTAGAAAATTTTTAAATAGAGTATAAAATATATCATAAAAATAACGTTATTCATAAAGTTAAGGAAACTACAAAGGCTTTTTTTTGTAAAAGTTGAGATAATATTATTGTTGTAGGGATTAAAAGTAATGTTAGTAGAAATATTCAAATTCGTAAGATAATGAAATTTGGATAAAAATAAGAATA
>JAMOTU010000083.1 GCA_027062165.1 Candidatus Altimarinota bacterium | reverse complement strand
TTAGAATAAAAATATTTAACATATCCACTTTCATAAAGCTTTCCTAAAAATGTTAATACACCCCATCATTGTAAAGACCAGGTATCAAGATTTATATTTCCAAAAAATCTATCAAATAAAGTTTTATTTCATCATCCCATCACCACTGTTCAAATATTAGGATCAATAGCTATATACTTAATTTTCTTATCTTTAAAAATTCTCAAATAAGTCTTACATACATCCCAATCTGACATCCATTTCCATAAACTTCCAAGCATTTGATCATATATAACACCTTTTTGATTCTTGATAAAATATCTAGCATAAGTTCAAGCTAAAAAAATATTATAATCTCTTCAAGTAAAATTAGCTACAGATAATAACTTATTATAATGAGGAAATTGCAAATTAAAAACATTTTTCCGTTTATATGGAAAAACTAATTCTTTTCCTGGTTGGAGATATTCAGAAAAAAATTGTTCGTATCCATTGTTTTCCTTATACCAAACAAAAGGACCTCAACCACCTTGAGAAGAAATTCTTACAAAATTTAGAAACAACTGTCAAAAGAAAAAAATACTATAAAGCAAAACTACAACATATCAAAAAAATCTAAACGTTCATAAATCTTTAATTAAATAATAAAAGAAAATAATATTAACTAAAATTGACCATATTACTATTCATATACCATACCACAAAATTGCACTTCATACAAACCACCAAACTATGTATCAAAACACAGAAGCTGAAGATATGGCGAATAATATTTTATTTCTCGTAAAAATAGAATAAATTAATGACAACAAGACTATAATCCATATTATTAACCAAATAAATCATATATCTGTATAATAACTACTTAAATTTTGTAAAGTCCAATTATAAACTATATTTACTGGCACAAGCCATGTATAAGGTATATATACTTTTTTTTCTTTAGTATCTACCAAAATATTTCTATATTTATAATAATTTTCTATATGTAAAATATCGTTAGAAAAAGTCTTTAAAAGATAGCTTGTATCTTGCTTTAATCAAGAATAATTCAAAATATCTTCATATAACTTTTTTGTTAACAGATATCATTCAGAATTTTTAGGTAATCTTTCTAACAATGTATTTAATTGAGATATTAGTTGATTTTTATCTTTAACGCTTTTTATATTTTCAAAATTTTCACACAATATTTTTGCATCTTTGTAAAGACTATGACAACCATTTCAAAAAATAGAAAAAATGCCATAAACCCATCAAGTAAATTGTCTCCGTCCATATCAAATATATCTTCCCAAATCTTCATCTGATTTAGGAGGTTCTTTTAAATCTTTATATAAAGCCTCGTAAGAACTTAAACCTAGACTCTGAAGACTACATACATCATTTCAGCTAGAAAAACCCAACAATAATAGCAATATTAATACAGTCAACAACAATTTTTTCATAGCAAATTTAAATTAAAAAATAAAAGACCCCTATTAAGGGGTCATTTTAGTTATTATAACATAATTTTCAATATTATTATACTCTTCTATATCTTACTACAAAATATCAAATAGAAGCTAAAATCAAAAGTAAAACAATTAAATTTGTTTCAGGTCATACCTTAGGAGCTTTCTTAGGAGTTTTTTTAGGAACTGAAGCTACTTTAACAGTCAAAATATAATCTTTTCCTACTGGTACACCCTCTTTATCAACTGGTGTCAATTTAATTTGATATTCTCCTGGTTTAGAAACCTCTACTGTATAAGTAGTTGTATTAGCAGGAACAGTAGCTACTTTTTCATAATTTTCATCATTTAAAGCTTTCATATAAATCTCTATGTTATCTGCTCATTGAACAGGAGCCCATTTAACAGTTACCTTGTTTCCAGAAATAGTATAAGTTACATTTTTTACTTCTACTTCAGCAGCCGGATGTTTTTCCTCTTGTTGTTTATCTTCAATTTTTTTAGTAGTAAAGGTAACTTCTTTAGATTGAGTTCCCTCTACATCTTCAGCATTAACTGGAACTACAACAGCATAATAAGTAGTTCCTGGCGCTAATCCATCTACTTTTAATTCTATTTTATCTCCATCAATTGTATCAAAAGTAAAAGTTTTGGATTTAATTTTTGTAGCATCTATGTTAGAAGTAGCTAAAGATTGAGTAGAATAATAAACTTTATATTGCTTTACTGTATCCCCATTAGACAACTTTACTACAGGAGCTTCCAATATAGCATAATCTGTTCCTACTTCTTTTACAATTACTTCATCTTGATCAGTGTAACCAAAAGCCTCTAAGTCTTCTTCAGTATTTTCCTCTTCTCCTGCTAAATCATCTCACAAATCGTCCTCCAAATTTAAATCATCCTCTAATCCAGATAAATCATCGTCTAAATTTACATCATTACTAACATCTTGATTTGAAGTACCTTCATCCTTTGTCTCATTCTCTTGAGCATAAATAAAAGAAAACAATCATAAACTTAATAAAACAAATAACAATAAAACTTGTTTTAACACTTTTTTCATCTTTGTATAGGTAGTTAGATTATAAAAATTAAATGTTTATTAACATTGACATTAATAATATTAATCAACATTAAAATTTTTGCAAATTTTTGTATTGTTTTTTAAAAAAAGTTGTTTATATTAATTAATGTTAATACTAACCGGCTATTTCATTACTTAAATATAAATCTTATTATTAACTTTTATATTAATTTTACACTTTACTTTTTTAAAAAATATTATAATGATAGATATAAATCAAGTAAAAAAAGAAATGCAAAAAGTTATAAACCATCTTGAAGAAGAATTTAGACATTTACAAATAGGTAAAGCTTCCACTGGTCTAGTAGAAAACATAGATGTATTTGTGCCTTCCTATGGTATGAATCAAAAAATAAACCAACTTGCAAACATTTCTATATTAGATAGTCAAACTATCAAAATAGAACCTTGGGATAAATCTACTATATCAGCAATTGAAAAAACAATTAGAGAATCAGATCTAGGATTAAATCCTCTAAATCAATGAGACTATCTTTTAATAAAAATTCCTCCTTTAACAGAAGAAAGAAGAAAACAACTAACTAAAATAATTGACAAAATGTGAGAAGAAAGTAAAATAGCTTTGAGAAATATAAGACACGAACGAAGAAATAAAATAAAAAATTTATATGAAAACGAAGAAATATCAGAAGACGAAAAGAAAAATTTAGAAAAACAACTAGATGAAATTATAAAAGATTTTCAAAATCAAATAAATAAAATGTGCGAAGCTAAAAAAGAAGAAATTTTAGAAATATAAATCAAATTTTTAAATATGACACAAAATTATGATGCTCAACAAATAAAAGTATTAGAAGGATTAGAGCCTGTTAGGCAAAGACCTTGAATGTATATATGATCTACCGATTCCAGATGACTACACCATATGATTTACGAAATAGTAGATAATGCAGTAGATGAGGCTTTAGCATGATATTGTAAAAATATTACAGTAATCTTACATAAAGATTGATATGTATCTGTTTACGACGATGGAAGATGAATACCTACAGATATTCACCCTAAAACAAAAAAATCAGCATTAGAAACTGTATTTACTGTATTACACGCAGGTGGTAAGTTTGATAAATCTGTTTATAAAATATCTGGTGGTCTTCATTGAGTAGGTGCTTCTGTAGTAAATGCTCTATCAGAACATTTAATTGCCACAGTTCATAGAAATTGAAAAATATTTCAACAAGAATATAAAAAATGAAAACCTATAACACCAGTTAAAATAATATGAGAAACTTCTAAAACTTGAACTATAGTTAAGTTTAAACCAGATCCTACAATTTTTGAAACAACAAACTTTAATTATAATACAATTTTAACTAGATTAAAACAATCAGCTTATCTTACACCTTGAGTAAGTTTTACTATAATTGATGAAAGAAATGACAAAAGAGAAAGATTCTTATTTTTCTGAGGTATAAAAATTTGGCTTAAAAAATTAATATGAAATCAAAAAACAATATGAAATCAATTTTATATAAACACAGAGTGAAACAATATTTTAGTAGAGATAACCTTCCAATATGTAAACAGTCAAAATGATAATATTTTATCATTTGTTAATAATATTCACACTCCTGATGGATGAACTCATGTTATAGGATTTAAAAATGGACTTTTAAAAGCAATAAACGAATTAGCAAAAAGTAAAAGTTTAATAGATAAAAAACTAGGAAGTTTCCAAGCATCTGATATTCTAGATTGATTATACGCAATAATTTCTGTTAAAATACCAGAACCTCAATTTGAATGACAAACAAAATGAAGATTATGAAATTCTTATGTTAAAAAAGAAGTAGAAAAGATTGTCTATGAATATATCGTTAAAGAATTAGAACAAAACGAAGAAATATTAAAACAAATAGTAGAAAAAATAAAACTATCTGCTAAAGCTAGAATAGCTGCCAAACTAGCAAAAGAAACTGTTTTAAGAAAATCGGCTATAGCTACTGGTATACTTCCAGGTAAATTAGCAGATTGTAGTATAAAAAAAAGACAATGAACAGAACTTTTTATTGTTGAATGAAACAGTGCATGATGATCAGCAAAACAATGAAGAGATAGTAGCTTTCAAGCTATTTTACCATTAAAAGGTAAAATATTAAACACAGAACAAGCTGGGTTACAAAAGATATTATCAAATAATGAAATCAAATCTTTAATACTAGCTATTGGTGCTGGTATAAAAGAATCTTATGACGAAAATAAATTAAGATATGATAAAATTATTATAATGACAGATGCAGATGTAGATGGTGCTCATATCAGAACACTTTTACTAACATTTTTCTTTAGATATATGAAACCATTAATAGAAAACTGACATCTTTATATAGCTGTACCTCCTCTTTATAAAATAAAACAAGGTAAAAAAGAAGCTTATATATATCCACCAGAAACTTTAGAACAAGGTATTAAAAGATTATGATTTGATCCTGATAAAGTAGAAGTACAAAGATATAAAGGTTTAGGTGAAATGAATCCTCAACAATTATGGGAAACTACTATGAATCCAGAAAATAGAAGACTTTTAAAAGTTACTATTCAAGATGCAGAAGAAGCAGATAGATTATTTAGAACTTTAATGTGAGAAGACGTAAGTAGTAGAAAACATTTTATACTTACTCATGCTAAAAAAGTAAAAGAATTAGATATTTAATCAAACATTATCTTTTAACCACTTAATAAAATTGTGTATATTGAAGATAACTTCTTTTTTCAAAACAGGCTTGTAGATTATTTTTACATTTCTAATATATTCTTTTTTTAACCACAAATTATATAATCTCTTAGGAAATACAGGTTTTTTAATTTCTGCCCTTTGTCAGTACCGATCAATGTATTTTCAAACAAAATATAAAGGTAAATTTTGATTATATATTTTTTCAATTTGATCTTGAAGTATCTGTTTTGTTTTACCTTGAGCAATAAGATATTGACTATACAAACTTTTTAATTCTAAATTTTTATATCTTGAAGGATTTATTAAAGGGTCATCAGAAATAAATATATCTCAAATATCTCTTTTTAATCATAAATAAAGACCTATTATTATTATATCATAATTTCATCATACTAATATACCTTTCAACTCATTAGCATTTTTAACCGATTTTATATCAAAATATTTTATTAATCATTTCTGTTTAAGCTTTTTTACTAACAATTCTACAATTTGTTTAATAGCTTTATCTTCATAATAAATTAATCTTATCTTATTTTCCTTAGAATTAACTTTTATTTTCTCTTTTGGCAAATTTTTCCACCATAAAACTAACTTATAATAAAACTTATTTCACTTCTTAACACATACGATTTGATATATATTTTTTCCCTTCTTAATATTAGCAAATCTTGGCGATACATTGTAATAAGCAACTCTACTTCATTTCTTATATGCTCTTAACCAATAAATATCTCAGGAATTATAAATTACTCCCAATTTATCACATCCTACAGGAAGATAAAAGTTTAATGTATATTTTATATCAATATCTTTATCAAAATAATATTCATTTTTTCAAGAAAGAATTATTTCTTTTGGTAAATTTGGCAATTTTTTTTCAATAATTTTTATATTATTTTCTATTTCTTTAGATCTAAAATAATTATCAATATTGTATGAATCTATATCGATTTTAAAAAAATCATTAACCTTAACAAAATATCTATAAAAAGTTCATGTTAAGATTTCTTTAGTTAAAAATCAAACAAAATTTTTCTTAAATCTTAAATCTATATTCTGCGACTTATTATTAAAGAAAATTACAACATAATTGTTCAAAATATAAGGATACATTACATATCCACTAAATTCCTTGTCCAAAAAATAAAAATCTACTATTTTCTTCTTTTGAGAATCAATATAATCTACCATTTGATTTTCGTTATCAAAAAATTTGTACTGAAAATTATCTATATAATAATCTTTACATTCTTTTAAATCAAACAATATACTATGAGGATCATTTTTAAATAATTTTAAAGTTGCACAAGTATTATTAACTAATTCATTGGGAAAATTATTTAAATAATATCTTTTATCTTTACTTTCTAATATATGTTTAGGTAAAACAAAATTAGTAAAAAATATAAAATTATCCTTCGATGGATAAGGAAAAGTTACTTTTATAAAATCCTTATTTTTTTCTATTTTAATATTTCTAAATTTTTCTAAATCAGGAAACTTAAATTTGTTATTAACAATGACATCATTATAAGTAAAATATACATCATCTAAACTAATTGGCACTCCATCAGACCAAAAATTATTATCCTTTAAATATACATAAAAGTCTCTAAAATTGTCTGTTTTTATTTTACATAAATCATCTTTATATAAAATTTTTGTTCAACTTACATAAGGAGTTATACAACCTCTAAACAACAAAGATTGATAAAATTTATATTTATCAATATTTGAAGAATAAGGTAAATAAAAAGCTGGTCAAATGCCAGCTTCTACCAAAGTACCTCATTTAACAGGATATTTAGGAGATATATCATAAATATAAACATATAAAATATGAAAAGTAATTACACACCATAAAAAAAATAAAGAAACAAAAATAATTTTAATCAAACTTTTCCTATTAGTTACTATCATCTATACATATGGATAAAATAAAACAGAAACCAAAAATATTATAATAGATACAATAGCTGCTTTTTTGAGAGTATTTTCTATAGATTTTTTACTTCAATATTCATTTACACCAGACAATCCTCAAACTCAAAATCATAATCAACCTTTGGGATTCATCAGCAAAACACTTCAAATAAATACTATTCATGATATCAACATCAAAATCAACAAAATAGTTTTAAGCATTGGATCTAAAAATTAGAAATCTAAAAACTAAACACTAAAATAGTTATTTATCAAATTTTTTCAAGTCAAAACACAACTAATTGAAAACAAAAGAATAAGAGACTATTTAATCTTAAAATTTATTTTCTCCAAACTTATTTAACACTTGCTTTAAAATTGTTAAAAATTATAAAATATATATTTTTAATCAAAATTGCTTTTAAAATTATGAAAGATATTAAAGAACATATTCTTAAAGAAAGTTATTCTTTAATTTCGGAAGACACTAGGCTTATTAAACTTGCTACATTTACTACTATTTTTCATTCACTAATATTTACCTTGTATATAATCTATCAAATTTTATTTTTTATATCAAAATTATACAAAAACCCAGAAACTGATTCCTTATTTCATGCAATAATAAACTACTCAAAAGAAATTGTTAAATCAGATTATTTTCGAATTGTATGAATTCCTATTGCAATACTGCTAATTATATGATATTTTTTACTTCCACCAATAGCAGAAAGTAGTTTAATCTATTACTTAGAAAAAAAAGATATTTGATATTCGCTAAAAAATTGAATAAAAAAATTTTTTATTATGTTCGAATTACACTGACTTTTAAGTGTTTTCAATTTTTTAATATTTATTATAACCATCTCAAGATTATATATCATGGATATCTTATTTAATCCAATTATAATTTTTATCTTAGTAATTTGGTTGTTAATTATTTTATGAACCACTTTCTTTTTACCTTATACCAAATTTATTATTTGCTTAGAAAATCAAGATCTTAAACCAGCTATAAAAAAAAGTATAAAATTAGCTCTAGATAATCTCTGAATAACCTTAAAATTTGTAATTGTTAATTACCTGTTATATATAAGGTTTGTTATAAATATTTTTATTATTATTTTCCTCCCTTTATGAATTATATGGTTAATATCTATATTTGTTAAAAATTTACAAAATAGCGATATTTTCAAATTTTTCTTCTGGGGAAGTGCTTTATTAGCAATCTTAATTGTAACTTATATAAACGGAATAATAGAAGCCTTCTTTATATCATACTGGTATAAGGTATATAAAATTTTAGAAACTAACAAATCTGGGTAAAAATTGCTTTATCTGGTTTCTTAAAAAATAATTCTAAATTTTTAAAATTGTATCCATTTAATATATAAATAGGTCATTTTCATAAAAGTTTCATAACCTTTCATCTCATACCTCAAGTCAAATCATTGTTCACAGACCAAAATTTAATATTTTTAATATTATTTTTGTCTATTTTTCTTATAACATTACCTTGAGTATCTAAAACTCAATCTACATCAGTTAAAATCAATTTTAAGTCGAATTTATTTTTTAAACTAGCTAAATAGGAAAAAGCATCATCTCCTGA
>JAMOTU010000082.1 GCA_027062165.1 Candidatus Altimarinota bacterium | reverse complement strand
TGCATGTCCGCTTGTATGAGCATAGACAAAGTTATACTTTTCTTTTAATTTTTTATAAATGTTAAGAATTTTTTTGTCACTGAATTTTTCATCTAAATACCCAAGCCATTGAGAATAGATAATATTAGCACTATCAAGATTTAAAAAATTTAAAACTTTTTGAATATACAAAGGTGAAATTTTTAGCAGATATTTTTGTGGATTTGCTTTTATCTCATCTATTTCAATTATATTATTAAAAACTTCATTTATAAATTTGCCAAAATACTCTTTATGCTTTTGTAGTTTTTCATAATAATTGCCACCAAATTTTTTAATTACTTTTACATCGTTCCAACTCATATTTGGAATGCTATTGCTTACAAGTTTTAATTTTTCTAAGATAAAAGCTGTATAAATATCTACTACAAAAATTTTATTTGCTTTTTTACAAGCTCTGTAAGCTGAAACAATTCTATCAATATTTTGTGATGAACCAATCATAAAAGATAAGTCATCATTAGATTTCAAAACCTCATATATCTTATTTTCTACACTTATTTCTGTTGGAAAATCATTATTGCTTCTTTTTATCATAGTTCCTTCAAGTAGCATAATATCTACTTTTTTTAAGTTTTTATTCTTTAGCATATTTTCATATAGTTTTGATTTTCTTCCGTTTGCTCTAAAATCACCACTATAAAAAACTTTTTTGCCATCTGCTTCAATCAAAAAACTATAACTATCAACTGCACTATGATCTACCAAATATGGAATTATTTTAAAATCCCCTATACTAAAACTCTTCCAAGCTTCAAAAAGCTTAAATTGATTTTCTAAAAGATTGTTGCCTGTAAAAACTAAAGTGGCATTCATCAGCTCTTTTGATAACTCTGCACAAAATATAGGGATAGTTTTATCTATATTTAAAATCTCTCCAAAATGATCTTGATGAGGGTGTGAGATTAAAATAGCATTAATATTGTCTGTGATATTTATTTGAGTGCTGTTTTCTTGTAGTGGTGTGCCATAATCAAGTAGTATAGTGGTATTTTTTGTTTTTAGCTCTATACAACTTCCACCAATCTCATCTGTACCTTTGTAAATTTTGATTTTCATCTGTTGCCTTTAAAATTAAATCTATACTTATATATTCAGATTAGAAGCCGATTTGTTAAGCAAAATAGAAATAATTTTTAAAATTTATAAATAAGTGTTACGATTTGTAATTTATTTTCAAATCACATTGTAATAATTTTTTAAACACTTATATCATGCATAATTTCATTGCTCCACGATTTTTATAACACTTGTTTTATTATTTATTTGTTATTAGATAGATTTTTTTATATGCTCCTACTAGTTTTTTATCAGGAGCTGCTCTATTGACAAAAACGATTTTATTTTTATTAGTAAAAAAGATAAGTTTTTTAGATATCGTTGTGAAAGCACCCCAAGTTCAACATGTTTCAAAGATGAATCTAAAAACAGCAAGAACATACAATATCAAAAAATCATTTCAAAATATTTATGAAGCGAAAAGAAAAAAATAGTTTATCACTTATATAAAAAATGGTGTTTCCGGACTACACATTCAAAACTAAAACTTATCATAAAAACGCTAAAAGAAAAGCAAAAGGATATAAAACTTTTAAAAACTGTTTTTATTGAGTTTCGAGCGTTTAGAGACTCTTCCAAAACTTAAAAATTAGGTGCCTGGTCAGAGTGACGGATATAGGCAGTTGTGTCATTCTGATTATCAGCGAAGATTCTAAAAAAACTTCCTACAAAACATTCGGTATGACAAGCGTTAAATATTAGTTGTGTAAATTTGCGTTTTAAATACTTAAAAAATAAATTTTTTAGTGCGGAATGTCAGATAAATATTCACCTATTGGCTTTAAAAATTAAATTTTTCTTAAACTTTTGAAAAGAAAAATTTTTTCTTTTTTCTCTTGATTTTTAAAAAAAGTTTTATTATAATTTCACTACCAAAACAATCCGGCGTAGCTCAGTCGGTAGAGCAGACGGCTGTTAACCGTCGGGTCGCAGGTTCGAGTCCTGCCGCCGGAGCCACTC
>JAMOTU010000081.1 GCA_027062165.1 Candidatus Altimarinota bacterium | reverse complement strand
AATTAATTATAGATTAAGAGATTGGCTTATATCTCGCCAGAGATATTGGTGAACACCTATTCCAGTAGTATATTGTGAAAAGTGTTGAATTGTTCCAATTCCTGAAGATCAGTTGCCGGTACTTTTACCAGAAAAGATAGAAAATTGGAAACCAACAGGTGGTGTTAGTCCTTTGGCTACTGTTGAAAAGTGGGTTAATACTAAGTGTCCAAAATGCGGATGACCAGCAAAACGTGAGACAGATACAATGGATACTTTTGTAGATTCATCCTGGTATTTTCTTAGATATCCTTCTATGATTTTTAAAAAAAAGTTGAAAGAATATAACTTAGTTTATATAAGTGAACCTTCTATATCTGATGAAGAAAGACAATTAATTGACAAAGTAGCAGGTAAATGGGTTAAAGCTATTTATTATTTTGAATATGAAACCTTAGCTACAGGTGATGCTATTATAGAAGCATTTGATAAACTTTTATCTCAATTGGGTGATAAAGTAATTGTTATAGCTAGATGAACTGGTGCGAAAGCATTAGCTTATTTTGATCATGAAAAAATTAAAGAAGAAATAATAATTTTAGATAATGAAGAGATTAAATATTTTTACGAGCAAGAAGTATATGATTTGCCACTTTGAAAAACTATTTTTATAACAAATTTAAAATCTGATATTTTAGAAGCTCAGGCTTCAAATCTTAAATATAGATATTTTTTATTATCTTGAAATAGTCCAACTTTTGAAGATAACAAGGAGGAATTTGAGGATATTTTGCAATTTGCTATTTTTGAAGTAGAAAATAAAAAGCCTTGGTTTAAAGATTTAACAGAAATTTGGTTACCAGTAGATAACTATGTGGGAGGTATAGAACATGCTACTATGCACCTTTTATATGCAAGATTTTTTGTCAAAGCTTTAAATAAGTTATGATATTTAAATTTTGATGAGCCTTTCACTAATCTTTTCAATCAATGAATGATATATTACAAGGGTGCTAAGATGTCTAAAAGTAAATGAAATGTTGTAAATCCAGATGAGTTAGTAGAAAAGTATGGAACTGATACTGTAAGAGCATATATTTTATTTATGGGACCACCTGAACAAGATGTTGAATGGTCTGATGAAGGTATAGTAGGAGTTTATAGATGGATTAAAAAGATTTTTTCATTATTTGATAAAGTTTGAGATGATTTGTCTGACAAAGAAAAAAGAGAACAATTATCGCAGCTTCATAGAACAATTAAAAAAGTAAAAGAAGATGTTCTTCAAAAATGGCAACCTAATACTGCTATAGCAGCTATGATGGAGTTTACTAACTTTTTATCTAAACAAGAAAAAATAGATTCAACTGTATTTTTAGACTTTTTGAGATTACTTTCTCCTTTTGCTCCTTTTACAGCTGAATATCTGTACTCGGAATTTTTGAGAAAATATTCTGAAAAAGCCAAAAAAATTTTTTCTCAGATTTTCTCAGAAAAGGATTTATCAGACTTTCAGAATTTGAGTATTTTCTTTTTATGATGGCCTGATTATGATGAAAAATTAGCAAAACAAGACACTATAAATTTAGCTGTTCAGTTTAGGTGAAAGACAAGAGGAGTTATTAAAGTATCTCCTGATGCTAGTCAAGAAGAAGTTATGGAAATTATTAAAAATGATGAAAAATTAGCAAAATATATTCCAGAAAAAATTAACAGAATTATTTATGTACCAGGAAAAATTATAAATATCGTGTAAAATAAATATTTAAATTGATTATATAAAGATTGGTTTATGGCAGCTTATATGGATTTGATTGAACTTGAAGATTGAATTTTTGTAGATTTAAAGCAGATTAACTATGTTCTTACAAAAGAAAGTAATTGAAATTATAAAGTTATTTTATGATTTAGTAATTGAAAAGAAATAGAGTTAAAAAATTTTGATAGTTTTGAAGAGGCTAGACAATATGTTTTTGATTTTGAAAAAATTTCTTCAGAAATTTTTGTTAGTACTAGAAAAGATTGGGAAGATAAGTGAGAAAATCCAGAGTCTGCACCGTTAAAAGATCAAATTTTATGATTTTTTATTTTTTCTTTAGGAA
>JAMOTU010000080.1 GCA_027062165.1 Candidatus Altimarinota bacterium | reverse complement strand
TTATTTCAATCTGCTGTATTCCACCCATACACATCATCAATATAACCATTATTATCGTCGTCTATTCAGTTATTAGGAATCTCTTTTTTATTTCTCCAAATATTATCTTTTAAATCTTTATGATACCTATCTACTCAAGTGTCTAACACAGCTACAATCACCTTTTTACTAGTATCTAACTTATCTTGTATTTTTTCTGCCTCTATTTTCTTCATTCACCGCAATTTATCAATTTGTTCTCATACAAGTCCATCATTTGTATTCAATTTAACAAAAGAAGGAGCCAATACTTTTCCGCCAAATAAGTCAATTTCTGGGACCAAACCATTTTTAACCTTTTCTATAAAAATCTTAGAAAAAGGATTGTCTTTTGGTAATTTTATTATATATACACCTTCTCCTAAATTTACTAACTTATAATCTCAAAAAAGAATTTTCAATTTTTTTCTTAATTGATTTTCTGAATAAGAAGTTTTTACAGCAAACCTTAAATATTTACCATTTTGAAAAGCTCTTTGTAAAAGAACTTTTGCCTTAGAAGAATCCAATTTAATTCCTCTTGCTAAATCTTTCCATTTCTTTACTCTTCATTTTTCTAATGTTCTAATAACTTTGTATGCATATACTCCCTGGACATACCTCCTAAGAGCTCTTTTATCTCTTTTTTTAACAAATTCATTAGCAGACACATCCAAAACTGATTTCACAAACTTATAATCTGATTTAAATTTAGATTTCTTCATTCTAAAATTAACAATCTTTTCCACTTTTTTGTGAACTTTTACAAAAGAATTAATTGATAAACCAAAAGAAATACCAATAGCAAAACTCAAAAGTAGAAATAACTTTAAAAATCTTTTTACTCACTCCATTTTTATAATAAATTCTAAAAAGTAAAAATTAGTAAATTAAATTATATATTCATTCCCCGCAAAGTCAATATAATTCCTATTTAATATCCCCTATAAAAGTTTCTAAAATAACTTTTCCTGTTTTTCATCAATGTCTCCACAATACAATTGATTCTATCTTTAAAACTTTATCTTTTGAAACCACCGTAGAATCTCATTGTAAATATACACCTGTAAAATGTAAAAACCTAGCAAATCTAGTTTTTTTTCAATCTAAAGAATCATAATTATAATATCAAATAATCTTTCAATTTACAACTCAAGTATGAAAATACAAAATATTATCTTCAAAATTTCAATTTGTAGATTTAACATAATATATACTATCTCAGCCATTCAAAAACATATCTTCTCATCAAGACCAATTCAAAGCTATTTGTAAATAGTCTATATCTCAAAATCTTTTAATACAATTAAAATTAGAATCCAATTCTAAACAATTCCAATTTATTCATCTTTGTAAATTAGAATCTCTGTAAGAAATTAAAAGCTCCATTCATTCTTTAGCCAAAAATGTTCAAATAGTTTTATTTCTTAATCTGTCAACCAATCAAATATTTGAAATAACAACTTCTAAAATCACTATTATTCCTAATCAAACTACTATAATAGCTATCAATGACTCAATCAAAGTAATACATCTCCTTTTTAAGGATTTCATTTAATATTTTTAATAAAAAATAAACCTGTTGAAAGTAAATTTCTATCATTTTTGTCTACAGTCAATACTGTATGAGGATAAGGAATAACTATACCATTTTGTTTAAATGCTTCAAAAATTACTTGATTTACTTTACTTATAATTTCAGGGGCTAAATATCACTTGTTAGGATCATAGAAAAACAATACCTTTATATTTACTCCACTGTCTGCAAATCTATCGATAAGAACTTTTATATTATCTTTTTCAACTAAAAACGGTAAAGTCTCCAAGGCAGATTTGATAATATTTATAGCCTTATTTAAATCAGTATCATAATGAACAGATATATTTGTTTCCAATCTCACAGCATCTTCAGCACTAAAAGTTTTGACAGGATTAGTAATAAATAGCAAATTAGGAATTATTACTCTTCTAAGATTAAAAAGTCTCAACACTACATATCTTATAGTTATTTCTTCTATTCTGCCCAGAAGTTTTTCTCCATTTACTTCAATTTCGATAATATCACCTAGACTGTAATCTTTAGTAGTCAATATTATAATTCAGGCTAACATATTTCATAAAATTTCCTTAAAAGCAAATCAAATACCAATAGAAAGCCCTCATAAAAGCAAACCAACATCTAATCAAACAATTTCAAATCCCAAAAATAAAGAAAATAATGCTAAAGAATAAAAAATGATATCCTCAATTAATTTTCATATCTTAACAACATATTCTTCATCTTGTAAAGTAATTCTATTTACTATTTTTCTTCTAACAGTAGAAGATATTATTTTAGATACAAAAAGCAAAATTAAAACTACTACAACAGCAATGGCTAGTTTTATAACAAACGCTGTGAAAGGATTATTCATTGCCTTATCCCAAATTGTTTGTCAAGCTTGACTAGAAATATCTTGTATTTTTTCTGTGTTCATCATTATATCAAAATTAGTTAATAAAATATTTTATTTATTCATTCTCCCCTTTTGAATCAAATTTAAGATTTATCCTTTCCCATCTTTCCGCTTTCTTAAACTGCTCTTTGAAAACATTATTTATCAAAGCAATGTATTTAGATTTATTTGTCTTAATATAATTTTTTGCTCCTTTATAAATCAATATAGCAAAAATATCTATCATTTCTTTCAAAGATTCTGGTATTTTGTTTCAATATGAAAATTTATCATATAATGGTTTTGTTATAATCTCTTTAAATTCTTTTTCGTCAATATTATCTATTCTTTCAAGCAATACTTGTTTTAAAATCTGTCATCCTCTTACATTTTCATAATATCATCAAAACCGAGAATTAAACTTTTTTATCAAAAATTCATATATAGAAACATTGTCTATTCCATCTTCCATACTATAAAGCTTATCCAAAATAGCATTTACAACAGCTTCAGCTTTAGATTCGTAAACAAAATCACCTTCATCAGTTTTTACCAATTCATTAAACAATTTACGTCATAAATTTAAAGCTCCATCTAACCAATATGGTGCATCTTTTGTAACAAACATCTTTTTCAAATCTATCACCCAATCATCATCTAAAGTTTCATTTAAACTATTAAAATAAGCATCTACTGCTTTTTTATCTTCATCAGATATATTTTCTTCTTTGTAAATATCAAAAATTATTTTATCAGAAATATCTAATACAGAAACAATGTCTTTTCCAGCATAAGATCGTAATACATCTAATTTCTTCCTCATAGACTTAAGATAACTTTGATTAACATTTTTAAAATCATAGTAATCTACTTGCTCAGGTTTTAATCATTTTTTTCAAAAAATATATTCTGTAAAAGTTTCATAATCTCATTCCAATTTAATTCCTTTTCTCTTAATAATCAAATCCATAAATCTTAGCAGCTTTTGTAGGTTATCAGCTGAATGAAATAAAGTACCAATTTGATATCAATAAGTTCTACATATTTTATTAAAATATTCTCTATCTTCTCATCTAAGTTCTGAAAATACAAATCAAGACAATCATATCCGCAAAAGGTCTTTATAAATATTTATATAATGCTCTTCATCTTCCACTCTTTCAGCCAAAGCTTTAAAAGTTCAAACAG
>JAMOTU010000079.1 GCA_027062165.1 Candidatus Altimarinota bacterium | reverse complement strand
CTATTTTTAAATTTATTTATATATCACCAAATCCTAGAATCCAATTCTGCTCAAGCCTCATCTTTTAATTCTTCAAAAATTTCAAATATCATCCAAGATCATCAAGGAAGCAGATTTACTAATCTTTGATAAACCAAAGCAGATTTTATCTCTTTATCTTCTTCAAAATGATGTTTAACAGCATTTACTATATTTTTAACACTAAAAAGTAAAGTAGATATAGAAAACCAATTCCATCACAATTTTCCTATATTATCATTTTTATTGTAAATATTATTTATCTTAATTTTAAATTCCTCATCTGTCATAGGATAAAATTCCGTTTCGTCTGTTAACCACATAATAAGATGATTATAAGACATATCTGACTTAATTTTCTTCCATCTAATGCAATCTCACTTTTTAATATCAATTTCTTGACAAACTCTTAGCTCATATCAATTATCTCACAAAACCACAGAATATATCGCAATTTGATCTTTTAAATCATCATTTTCATCAGTTTTCTTGTATCATTTAACAAAATATTTAATTTCTTTTCGTTCATCATTATCTTTTTTATAAATTTTTTTGTTTTCTACTTTTGTAGAATTTTGTCGTCTTTGCCAATTTACTTTATATTTACTCTCTAGCCACAAATCAGGAGTATTATTATATCGATTTTCAAATTGTTGATAATTCCCTAACTTTGTATACTTAAATGACTTAAATTTCATATTTAAACGTTTCAAAAAATCTGGAAAATTCCTCAAATCTATCTCTATCTGTTTTTTATCGTCTGGTATATCTTTTATTCATCATTCAAAATTAACTACTACTTTGTCATTGCCAATATCCTTAATTAAAACTTGAATAAATTCATTTTCATATCATTTTATTCAAATATGTTCTGCTTGGACCATTAAACAATATTTCTTTAAATCTTCAAGATTATTTATTTTAAACTCCTCTCATTGCAATTTTCACAATTCATAATTTATTTCCTTAAGAATACCTTTTATTGTCTCTTTATTTTCTTGTAGTTTTTCTTTTACTTGATTATATTCTTTATTCTCAGTTCTGGGTAACATATCATCTATTTTACTCTTTACTTGTTCATCCTCTAGATATTTAGCTACTTTTTCTGAAATAAACTGAGGAAAGGTTAAAATAAATTTTTTAAAAGCTTCTTGTTCTGTATTGATTCTATACTTCAAAGGCTCTAACGGAATAACTTTATCTATATCTTCTAAAGACAACGTTTGTATCACATTATCTGCTTTATTAACCTCATAAATTGGTTTTCTTAAAATCTCTACTATTTGATTTCCATTATCATCGATTGCAAGATTTAGATATCACTCTATTTCTTGTCATTTATTATCTCTAATCTTAACTTTCTGATAAGGAGAAACTTCTATATCCTTTATTTTTATTAAATCATTTTCAAAAATTTTTAAAACAGGACTATTTTCTAAATTTACAAACTCAAAATCCAAAACAGGATACAAATTTAAAAGATCATTTACTTCTTTTAAATCACAACTATCCTGACAAAAATATAAATCTTTCTTAACATCTATCTCAATGTTTTCCCCATTATAAGTTCTCAAAATTAACTTATTATTTGAAAAATCTAACAATTGGTTCAAAATATTTCTAATTGAATTCCTTTCATTATCAGAAAGATTATAAGAAATAGTTAAAATATCTAACAAATGCTCCTTAAATCTATCTCCATAAAAAGTATTAACCAAAATTTGCTTGTCCTGCTCGGATATATTTTTATTTTGTATAATAACTTTTTCAAGAACTTGACCTAGCTGTCAATTAACATTTTTGATATACTCTACAAACAATTTTTTAAACAAATCTAAATTTTCTTCTATTAATGTTTTATAACACTCTTGCTTTTTTGTGGTATCACCATTCAAATATTTAGCACAAGGCTTTATTTGCATAAGCTGAACTAAAAAAGGACTATTTGACAGCCAATTTAAGAAACTGTCTGAATCAAAATTTACAACTTCAGACAAACTAGGTACCTTAAAGCCATTTCTCAAATAAGCTATTGTAGAATCTAACTTTTCCTTACTATTATAAATAAAATCTACTACATTAGCAAAAAGTAAATTTTCTAAAAGATCATTTAATTGTTCTAATTTATCTTGAGATATACTACTTAATATCTTCTCCTTTAAAACTTCACGAGTATTTTTTATAATACCTCATATATCACCATTTCATATCAAAACAGCTTCAGCTTCGGTAATGATCCCTAAATCTTTTAGAGCTTTTATAATCTCTTTATTTGTAGCTTTAAGTTTTCTTAACTTATTCTTCAATTTTAAATTGGGAATATTAGTTAATAAATCATTAAATTTGCTTCTAACATAATCCAGAAAATTCTCCACTTCGTCTGAAGTATTTAATTGTTGGGTATTTACTTCATTTTTTAAATCTAAAATTATTGGCTGATATAATTGTTGATAATTAGGATCTGATGATAACAAATTCTCTATTTTATCAACGAAAACTTTTACTACTCATCTAACAGCATCTTTTAATTTCAAATTTTTAAATATCTCCTTAGTTAATAACACTTCCAAAGTAGAATGACTTTCTAAATATAAATCTTTTATATCTTCCCAGGTTAGTCAGTCAATCTTTCAAAGAGATTTTTTTAACTTCTCAAAAAGTTCAGGCCTTTTACTTCTCAAAAAATTAACAAATACTTCTCCAAAGTTACTAGTTCACAAATTAATATTTCAAGATTTTACTAACTCTATAAAGTCATCTACTATCTCTTTAGTTAAGATATTCAAAGCATTTTCTACATTTTTTACCTCTCCATTTTCTAACTTTTCTTGTTCATCTGGCTGCTGATTTTTTTTATGATTAGACATAGAATAAACAAAATTATAAAATAAATTCTCTTAAAATTATAACAATGTTTTATTTTTTGTCAAATTCTTCGTTATCTTCGCAGCCCAAAATTATTCATTTACCAAAAATAATAGCTTCAGCCAACTTTTTATGTGCTTTTCTCCGTAAATTTGAAAAAGTAGATTTAGAAACTCACATTTTTTTAGCTCATTCAACAATAGAAAATCATTGAATATCTTTTAACCTTATTGCTTCACATTCTTTATTTGTAAGATAAACTTTAGCAACTTCTTCTAATTTCAATCAATAAGGTATTAAACATTTACAAACAGGATAAAAATCTCTATTTTTCATTATCCAAATAAAAATTCTAATTAAAAAAAGCAATATTTTCTATATGATGAGTATGAGGAAACATATCCACAGGTCTCAAAACTTTCAATTCAAACAATCCACTATCCAAGAACATTTTAGTATCTCTCGCTAAAGTTACAGGATTACAAGAAATATATAACAAATCATATTTATATTTCTTTTTCAAATTTATCAAAAATTCTACTACCTTTTTATGAAGCCCATCTCTAGGAGGATCTACAACTATTAATCAAATTCTTTCTAATTTTGATTTTATATTTTCATCTCAAAAAATTATTTTTTCTGCTTTACCGCTTACAAAATAAGATCTAGATTTTAAACCATTTAATTCAGCATTAATCCGTGCGTCTCTTATAGCTTCTTCTATCAATTCTACACCAATCAAATTTTTTCATATTCCTAACTTCAATAACGCAATTCATATTGTTCATGTTCAACAATAAAGATCAAATATATAATCATAACCATTTTTTGATCTAAAAGCTTTAATATAATCTACAGCTTGTCAAAACAATTTTTGAGCCCCTAGAGTATTTGTTTGAAAAAAACTAAAAGGAGATATTCTAAAAGTTAAATCTTCTCATTGAATATTCAATTTTTCAAAAATATAACCATTTCACTGCAATATTTCTATCTGAATGTCTTTTCATTTTACAACATCTGCCAAACCATTATTATATGTAATAATAAAAGTTGATATATTTCTTTGAATAAACTGATCATCTTTTATTGTCTTTTTAAGATTTTGAATTTCTGTCTTATATTTTTTTGCTAGATTGTTTTCTGTAGCTATCACTAAATTTACTAAAAATTGCGACGTGTTAAATCCTTGTCTTATCACTAAATGTCTATATACTCATTCATGCGTTTTTTGGTTATAATTCGGTAATCAAAATTTCTTTAAAAAATTTTTTAAATATCTATATATTTCATTAGCTTTCTTAGAAATTAAAAAACATTGATTAACATCTACTACTTGATCCCATCTTCCTTGTCTATGAAATCCTATCGATGATAAAAACAATTCATCATCAGTTATCATCTGACTATTATCTTCGGACATCTCTTTTTTATTGCAATATCAAAAACTAAACTCTACTTTATTCCTATAACCAAAAATTTCTGGAGATGGTAAAATATTTTCTATCTTATCTTTAACATTATCCCAAATATATCTAAAACTATCTTTAAAAACTTCAAATTTAAATTCTAATTGTTTTTCGTAAGGAATAATCTGCCACTTACATCATCAACATCCAACATCACATCATTTTTTTCAAAAATATTCCAAAATCATATTGTGGCTACACAAATTAGTTTTATCAATTATTTCTAGCCATTTAGGTAATCTGACATATTTCAAAAGTTGACATTCTATATAGTCTTTTTTATTCTTTAATACTCTACAATCTACCACTGATTCAGGTAACACTCCTCACTTAACAATTATTTTTTTACCATTAGAAAAGGTGGAGATTCATACTCCACCATATCAAATTTTTTCTATTTTTATATTTTTAAGAATTTTATTTCTTCTCATAAGAAAATTACACTAATTTAAAATAAATTTTAACTAGCTTCTCCAGTTAAAGTATTTACTATAACAGTGTCTCACTCTTTTTTATGCAAAGGAACTTGCACTTCTAAACCCGTTTCAAGTTTAGCCCATTTCTTTCAAGTAGTAGCTCTATCTCCTTTTACACCAGGTACAGTTTCTATTATTTTATATTCTATTGTAGTCGGCAAAATAACACCAATAACATTACCTTCATGAATCATCAAAAATACATCTAAATTTTCTTTAAGATAAGGTATAATATCCTCTATCTGATCAGCAGGTATTTCATATATTTCGGAAGTATCATTCTCCATAAAAGCATATGTATCACCAGTATTATAAAGATACACAGCATTCTTTGTGCTTACTTCAGCAGCTTCCAATTCTGCTCAAGATTTATAAGTAACATCTTTAACATTACCTGTTTTTAAATTTTTAACTCTAAAAGTATATGTAGCAGATCATCTACCAGTATGTGTATGAGAAGTATCTAAAACTCTATAAAGTTG
>JAMOTU010000078.1 GCA_027062165.1 Candidatus Altimarinota bacterium | reverse complement strand
TTTTTAACTGCTATATTAATTTGATTTTTTTTATTTTTATGAGCTGATTGGTTGGCTGTCAATTATTTTCATTCTGTAAAAGCGGCTATAGTTTTAAAAATTTTTTCTTTTTATTTTGTTTTATTAAATATTTTTTCTACTTTAGAAAATATATTTTTTGTATTCCAAGATGTTTTTTGGCAGAAATTTTTTGAATTTGTAAGAATGTGGTCAATAGTAATTTTTAGTTTGATAATTTTTGTTAAATGATGGTGATCTGTATTTAGTTATTCTCTTGCGTGGTTTTTTGGAATGATTGTATCACTTTTGATCGCGATTATAGTTTTTTTAAAAAAGTATAGAAAAATATTTTCTAAATGATATTTAGATGTTAAAAATTTTAATCTATTAAAAAAGTTATTTTACTATTCTATTTGGGTAGTGCTTGCTATACAATGATGAATTTTGTTGGGAAATATAGATCAACAGATGATAATTTATTTTTTATGACCTCAGATGGCTTGATATTATACTACATATTGGAGTTTGTTAAATATTTATAGCTTATTGATTTGACCTATATTTTGATTTTTATTTCCCTTAACTTCAGAACTTATAGCTAGAAAACAAGAATGGAAGTTAAAAATACTTTTAAGTATATTTTATAAATATTTTCCTACTTTTGGTTTGGTGTTTTGATTATTTATGTTATTTTTTTGACCGTTTGTAAGTTTTGTTTTGTTTTGAAAAAAGTTTATTTATTCTGGTCAACTTCTGCAAATAGGCGCATTATCTGTTTTTTTAAGTATATTAATATCTATTAATTTTAATATTTTAGCGTGATTGGGTAAAATAAAAGAAAGAGTTAAAATTATCTGGATAGCTGCGATAGTAAATTTTATATGAAATTTAATTTTAATTAATTTTATTTGAGTAGTATGAGCTGTGATAACTACTATTATAGGTTGGTTTTTAATGGCTATTTTATCATATTTAGAAATTAAAAAATTTTGAATTAGTTGGAAAATTGATTACGTTTTTCGGTTTAAAAATTTTGTTTTTTCATTTGTTGTTTTGATTGTTAGTATGTTTATATTGAAAGATGTTTTAAATTTTCAGGTTAGTAGGGGTTATATGTTTTTTGTATTGTTTGTGGTAGGGCTTTTTTATTTTACTAGTTTATTGACTTTTAATTGGAAAGAAGTTTTAAAGTTATATTATGAGGTTAGAAAAATTAAAAAAGGATAGCTGATTATTAAAGAGGGATAACTGAAGATTGAGCCAGATGATATCTGAAGATTATTAAAGGGGGATATCTGAGGATTAAGCCAGAAGATATCTGAAGATTATTAAGAGGGGATGTCCGAGGATTGTGCCAGATGATTACTGAAGATGATAGTTGATGATTGATGAAATAATTATTAATTTTATTTGTATTGTTAAAGTTAAATATGCAAATTAAATGGAATAATTTAAAGATAATATCTGTTTTGTTGATTTTATTTTTTTTAGGATATATGGGTTGGTGTTACAATAAAGTAGATAAAGTTAATATTGAAAAATCATTTTGTTTTAAAATAGAAAAATGAACTAACAATAGTGTAATTATTAGTGATTTTTGCAATAAAATAGGTTTAAATAGATTGTGTTGCAAAATTTTGAAATATAAAATTTGAGATAAAAAATTAAAACGATGAAAATATTGTTTTGAAACAGGTTTAAGTATTAATGAAATTATTTCAAGATTTGAAAAATGACCACCAGCAAGATATGTTAAGTTTACTATTTATCCATGATTTACAAAATATGATATCGCTTCTAAGCTTTCTTCAGAGAATTTGAAGAAAGAATTTTTAAAATTAGTAGTAGACAAAGATTTTATTGACAAATTAAAGAGAAAATTTATATTTTTAAATGAATTTTGAGAAATTAAATCTTTAGAATGATTTTTATATCCAGATACTTATTATTTTAGACCAGAGGATTTAAAAAGTATTTTATTTCCACAGCTTTTAATAAAAACATCTGTTAAAAATTTTTGACAAAAACGAAAAAATATATGGTATAAGTGTAAAGAGGATAAACAATGTAATCCTTATAATCTAACGCCATATGAGATTTTAATAATAGCTTCTATTATAGCCAAAGAAGAGCCAAATTCTAAATATAAACCTTTAGTAGCTGATGTTTTGATTAGAAGATATAAAAATTGATGGCTTATAGGTGCTGATCGAACTTTATGTTATGGTTTAAAAGTATTATCAAAGGATTGTTATAAAAATATAAATTATTCTACTTTAAATGACAAATCAAATGTTTATAATACTAGAGCAATAAAATGATTGCCTCCAACTCCTGTTTGAAATCCTACAACTGGAGATATTGAAGCTGTTCTTTATCCTCAAAAAAATAATTATCGATATTATCTTCATGACAAAAATGGAAATATTCATTTTTGAAAAACGCTAAATGAACATAACGCAAATAAAGCTAAATATTTATGAAATTAATTTAAAATTAGAATGAAATTTTACGATAAAGTTAAAATAAAAGTAGAAGGTTGAAGATGATGAAATGGAGCAGTTGCTTGAAGAAGAGAAAAATTTATTCCTTTTTGATGACCTGCTTGATGAGATGGAGGAAAATGAGGAGATGTTATTTTAAAGGCTTCAAAAGATGAAAATACATTGATATATTATAGATACAAAAAAGAATTTAAAGCTCCATCTTGAGAGCATTGAAAATGACATGATATGTATGGTAAATCGGCAGAAGATTTGATTTTGAAAGTGCCAGTATGAACTGTAGTTAAAGACGCCAAAACTGGCAAAATACTTTTTCAGTTTACAAAAGACTGACAAGAATTTGTAGTAGCCAAGGGATGAAGATGATGATTGGGAAATATACATTTTAAAACTCCAGTTAGACAATTTCCTCAGTTTGCTCTTTTGGGTGAGCCAGGCGAAAAAAAAGAATTAATTTTAGAATT
>JAMOTU010000077.1 GCA_027062165.1 Candidatus Altimarinota bacterium | reverse complement strand
TTTGACTTTCTAAAAATTGTATTGAAGATAATATTATTAAAATAAGTGCTGCTTGAAGAATTAACATAGAAGAGTTTTTGAATAGAGTTACTCAAATTTTAGATAATGTAAAGTTGGAAAATATATTTGAAAATCTTTTTGAGAAAGTAAAAGTAGACTATCAAAGACAAGAAAGATATATTAAAGATGTAACAGATAAAGAACTTAAAAAATTAATTGAAGAACAATATATAGAAGAAGATCAGGCTAAATATATAAAGGTTTGGGAAGTTTTTGATCCATATTTGAATTATTTAGTGTTTGTTCTTCCTTGGTGAAACGATGAAGCTGAACTTTGGTTTTGGGAAGAATTAGAAAAAAAGTGAATATTAAAATGGCTTCAGAGTTTTTGAGTAAGAAAGGGAGATATTTTAAAGATTAGATCTCCTTATGGTGATGAAGAAGTTAGATATATATTAGTTTAAGTAGATTTTCTTTTTAGAAAGTTTTTGAATTCATTCCGAGAATAAGTATTGATTATATCTTTCTTTTCAGCCCATCATCTTCTTGCTTGTCATATACCATATCTAGGATATTCGATCATATGTTTTATACTATGAGCATCGGTATTTATAGCAATTTTTCATCACATAGAAATATATTTTCTTATTAAGATATCATTTAAATCTAGTCTAAGAGGTTGACAATTTACTTCCATAGCAATTCATTTTTCTATTGCTTTTTTGAAGATAAGATCTCGGTCTGCTTGAATTGGCTCTCTTTCTCAGAAGATTCTGTTTGTAGGGTGTCATAATATAGTAACATAAGGATTATCAAGTGCTTTCAATATTCTAGCGGTTTGGTCTCCTTTAAGACCTAGATGTATAGAAGCTATTACAATATCACAAAGTTTTAAAATTTCATCATCATAATCTAATTTTCAATCTGCAAGTATATCACATTCAGTTCAAACTAGAATTTTTATTTTATTTTTGTACTTTTCTTGTAAATGTTTAATCTCTTTAAGTCTTTCTAAAAATCTTTCTTCATCTAGACCATTTGCTATAGCCAAAGATTTACTATGATCTGTTATTGCTATATATTCATAACCAAGACTTATAGCGGTTTGTATTAACTCTTCAATGCTGTTTTGTCAGTCACTCCGTGTAGAATGCATATGAAGATCTCATTTTAAATCATTGTAGTCTACTAAGTTTGGAAGATTGTGATTTAAAGCAGCTTCAATTTCTCATCTGTCTTCTCTTAATTCTGGAGGTATCCGATCCATTCATAAAATATTGTATATGTCTTCTTCTTTTTCTCATCATACTTTTATTTCTTTTTCATTTTCTATTTTAAATATTCAATATTCACTTATTTTATATCCTTTTTCTTTTGCTATTGTTCTTAGATGAATGTTATGATTTTTGCTACCAGTAAAATATTGTAAGGCTGCTCACCAATCTTCAGAAGGTATAATTCTTAAATCTACTTGTATGTGCGGTTGTGATAAAAAAACTGAAGTTTTTGTGGCTCATTTAGCTATGATAGTTTCTACATTTTCTAGTTTTACAAATTTATCCATAGTTTTTAAGGGATCTTTGCTTACAGCTAATATATCTATATCTCATATCGTCTCTTTCATTCTTCTAGTAGATCCTGCAATTTCTGCTTTTTCTACTTCTTCGAAGCTTCTGATTTGTTCTACTAAGTTTAATATATAAGGATATGCTATTCCTATAGGGGTTCTTGTTTTGGTAAATTGGTACATTTCCAGTCATTTTTTAATTTGTTCTAATTTTCATTCTCCCATTCTAGGAAGAGAAAGTATTTTATGAGGAGCTTTTTCTAAAGTTTCTTTTAATTTTTCTACACTGTCTATTCATAAAGTTTGATAAAGTTGTTTAGCTAATTTAGGTCATATACCTGGCACTTCCATTAATTCTAGTACTGACTCTGGTATTCATTTTTTTAATTCTTCGTATTTTTTAATTGTTCAAGTTTCTAAAAATTGTAATAATTTTTGCCGTGTTTTTTCTCAAAGTCCAGGTATAGGTTTTAATTGGCCACTTTTCCATAGTTGGTAAATGTTATGAGGGTATCATCTTATAATGTTTGCTGCTTTACGATATGCTCTTACACGAAATGGATCAGCAGGATCTTGTTCTCATCTAAATTCAATTAGAGCAGCCATTTTGTCAAATATTTGTGCTATTTGGTCATTAGTTATCATTTTTGATATTGCAAAAAAAAGTAAATTTTTTAATATTTATAACAAATTTAAATAGCTTAATGATTTTTTCAATGGAAAATAAGAGTGTGTCTCCAAAACATTTAGCAAGTTTTACTAGTTTTATATTACCTGTACTTTGATATTCTCTAATAAAAGATAGTAGTTTTAATTTTACTGACGAGGATATAGATTTTATTAGATCTTATATTATAGCTGGATATTATTTCTGGTGACTTTTGATTTTGACTATTATAATTGGTGTTTTGAAGTATTTTTGGTTGTATCAAATTTCATTTGTATGAGGATTGATAAATGTTTTATTTTTTATTTTAACAATTTTATTGTTGGGTTATTTATTTGTAGTTTTGTTTTTGATATTTTCTGATAAAAAAATAGATTTAAAAACTTTCAAATTGGAATTTGAGTATTCGAATATAGATATAAGTGTAATATATTTTTATTTGCCAATATATAATTTTTGGTTATGGTATAGATATTATGATAAAGTAAAAAATATATTATATCTAAAAGAGAGTATTTTGCTGTGGTTTTTAGTAATAGTATTTTCAAATACTTTTATTAGTGAGTTAATTTTAATTTTTATTGTCTTAAGAGTAGTCTTTTTAAGTTTTTGAATAGATTTTATAAAAAATAATGTATTTCTAGAGAGATTATTCGTAGTTAATCCTGAAGAAATATTTGCTTGGCCAATAGGTTATATTAAATATATTATTTTTAAGCTAATTTCTAAAGATGTTGTAGATGTGAATTCATTAATATTAGATACCAAAAAAGAATATGAACAATTAATTGATATTAATGAGTTGATAAAATCTAAGAATAAAATACTAAAATTACAATTTTTATTTCAGTATATGTTGTTGCTTTTAATTTTAGGTAATTCTTTATGGCAATTTTTTCAGTATTTGCCGTTTATGTATTGATTAGGGGTTGGTTTATCTATATTATATTATTTGTTGTTTGTTAGCAGATATTTAATTTTATTTTATTTTAAAAAATTAGTAAGAATACCTGTTTTGAATGAAATATCTAAATTGATATTTGTAGTTATAAAATAGTTTTATTCTTTAAAGAATTTTTAAAGTGGATTTAAAAGAAATAGAAAAACAAATAGAGGCTTGTTGTAAATGTGAAATATGTAAAAGTATTACTCATAAAGTTCCAGGTGAATGAACTTGAAAAGCTTGAATAATGTTTGTATGAGAGGCTCCGTGAAGGCAAGAAGATTTGACAGGAAAACCTTTTGTTTGACCTGCTTGAAAGATATTGACTAATTTGATAGAAAACATACTGAAATTGAAACGTGAAGATGTATTTATAACTTCTGTTTTAAAGTGTAGACCTCCCAAAAATCGTGATCCATTACCACAGGAAATTGAAAACTGTTGGCCATTTTTACAAAAGCAAATAGAGATATTAGATCCTAAGATTTTAGTCGCCTTGGGTAGATTTGCAGCACGGACTCTTATATGAGATCAAATTTCTATTTCTAAAATGAGATGAAAGTTATTTCAAAATACTAAAGTTTGAAAGCCTGTTTTTGTTATTTATCATCCTGCTGTAGCTATTTATAATCCTAATTTGAAAAAAGTTTTAGAGGAAGATTTTAGAAAACTAAGACAGATTTATGAAAAAATTAACACCAGCACAAAAACAATATCTAGATCTGAAACAGAAATATAAGGATTGTATTTTGTTTTTTAGAATGGGTGATTTTTATGAAACTTTTTATGAAGATGCAAAGATTTGTTCTAAAGTTTTAGATATTGCTTTAACTACAAGAGATAAAAATAGTGCAAATCCTATTCCAATGGCTGGTGTTCCCTATCATAGTGCTGATAAGTACATTCAAAAATTAGTAGAATCTGGCTATAAAGTAGCTATTGCAGAGCAAATAGGACCAGTTAAACCTTGACAGATTGTAGAAAGAGATGTTGTAGCTGTTATCACACCTTGAACTTTTTTAGAAGACGAAAGATTAAAAGATTACAATTTTATTGTAGCTATAAGTGTAGTTGATAGCAATTGAGAAAAATCATCAGATATCTTCGGAAAGAAATCTTCAGACATCTCCTTTTCTATTGCTTTTTGAGATTTTTCTTTGGGTGAGTATTGGACAAAGACGTTTGATAACAAGGAAGAGCTTTTAAAGTTTATTTCAAAAATTGCTCCAAAGGAAGTTATTTTGGATTTGGATATACCAGCTGATTTAAGAAATGAAATAGCTCAACATATTAAGCAGTTTGTAGGTAGTTTTATTTCTATTTATTCAAAACCTGATTTTCCAGAAGAATTTATTAAAAATGTTTTAAAGATATCAAAGTTAGATAGTTTTTGAGATGCTCTCAATGAGAATACAATATGAGTTTTTTCTATGCTTTTAAGCTATCTTTTGGAAACTCAAAAATCATCCTTAGCTAATATAGTAAAAATTTCCAGATGGTCTGAAGAAAATGAGGTAAGATTAGATGATATTACTATTAAGAATTTAGAAATTTTTCAATCTTCTTATGAAGGTAGTAAAAAATATTCTCTTTTTTGAGTATTAGATGAAGCTATCACTCCTTTGGGTTCCAGATATTTAAAAAAAATGCTTTTAAAACCTACAAGAGATTTAAAAATTTTAAAACAAAGATTTTCTGATATTGCTTATATAGTTAAAATTGATGATATTGAAGATTTAAAAATAAAATTAAAAAATATTTGAGATATTCAGAGATTAGTTAGTAAAATAATTTATAAGAAAAATCTTCCTTCTTTATGGTTAAGACTTAAAAATTATATTCAAGCTATTTTGGATATTGCTTCTGATAATAGATATCAAGTTTTTGTAAAACCTTCTGAAAAAGTGTATGATTTATTTAACAAAGTTAATAAATTTTTAAAAGAAGAGATAACTTCGGATGAGATAGATTTTATAAAAGATGGAGTAAATGAAAAGATAGATGAGCTCAGGAAAATAGCTTATCATTCCGATGAGCTTCTTTTGGAGTATCAAAAAGAACTTCAACAAACTTTTTGACTGCAAGCAAGAATAAAATATATTACTAATCAATGATATTTTATAGAATTTACAAAAAAAGATGCTGAGGTTTATGAAAAGATAAAATCTAAATTTTCTGATCTTGATGAAAAGAAATTTTGATTGGTTCGTAGACAGACTTTAAAGTCAGTAGAAAGATACGTAAGTCCTTATCTTCTGGATATTCAAGATAAAATTGTAAATGCCACTGAGCAATTAAAGGAGTTAGAAAAGCAAATTTTAGAAAATTTGAAAACAGAGCTTGAGCAAAGTATTAAGGATTTTTTTGTATTAGCAGATCAAATATGATATTTGGATGTATTAGGAATAGCTTGGGATTTGATTAAAAACAAAAATTGGACAATACCTGAAGTTTACGATGGATTTGATATTTATATAAAAAATGGAAGACATCCAGTAATAGAAAAATTTTTACCTTCTTATGAAGAGTTTGTCCCTAATGATTTAGTTTTAACAGAGCAAGATTATATACATATTATCACTTGACCTAATATGTGATGAAAATCTACTTATCTTAGACAAAATGCTTTGATAGTGCTTTTGGCTCATTGTGGTTTACCTGTACCGGCACAAGAGGCAAAGATTTGATTAGTTGATGGAATATATGCTCGTGTAGGTTCTTGAGATGTGTTAGCTAAAAATCAATCTACTTTTATGACAGAAATGATAGAAGTTTCATCTATTTTGCATAATGCTACTAAAAATTCTTTTGTTATTTTAGATGAGCTTGGTAGATGAAC
>JAMOTU010000076.1 GCA_027062165.1 Candidatus Altimarinota bacterium | reverse complement strand
GGGAAAGAAAAGATAGATAAGGAAGAGTTTTTGCTAAGTTTAGGGGAAAAGTTGAAAGAGCTTTATGAAGAAAATAAAAATAAAGTATTTTACTATCGTATAAACTTTGACAAAAAATTGTTAGAAAAGAAAAAAGTAATAAAAAGATAATTATTTTCTTTTTTAAGGAAGAGGAGGATAAAAAATGGGACTTGGAAAAGTAGATAAAGTAAATAAAGTAAATATGGGTAAAGTAAAAATAATTGAAGGACCTAATAAATTGCGAATAGTTTACAATAATGTTTATATGATATTAAGTTTTAGTATAGAATTTTATAAATTTTTAGATAAGGTAGAAAAGGAGATGAAAAAAATAAAAAGATATGCAAAGATGATAGAAGCAATAAATAAAGAAAATATAGAAAAGCTAGATGATACTCAAATTTATAATAAAAGCAGTAATTTTGTAAAAAAAGTATTAGAAGGAATGGATTTAGAACTTTATAAAAGTCCTTATAGTAATATAAATGAAAACATAAAAAAAATATTAAAAGCAAAAAATAAAAAAGAATTTTTAAAATATTTAAAAGAGTATAAAAAAGAAATGAGAGCTTGGGCTTTAGAAGAGTTAAAAGCATTTTTATATCCAGAAGTAAATATAGATAAAGTTTATAAACAAGCGAAAGGAAAACTAGCTTATGAAATTAAGTGCCATATAGGAGAGATTGCAAAAGTAGATATAACAATAAAAGAAGGAATAGGGAAGGTAGATAAAGAAGAATTTTTATTAAGTTTGGGAGAAGATTTAAAAGAGCTTTACGAAGAAAATAAAAATAAAAAGTTTTACTATTGTGTAATAAATTATTTTAACCTAAGTTGTTAGTTATAAGGATAAACGAACAAATAGCTTTCCTTTCCGCGAAAATAGTATAAATATTAAAAAACTAAGCGGGAGGGGAAACAATACTCTTAAACATAAAGATGATATGTATGTGACAATATAAAAGTAGTAAAAAGATAATTGTTTTCTTTTTTATCATTTTATCTTGACAAAGGAGATAAAATTTGTTTTAATATAAATAAGAAAAATAAAAAAAGAGGGAGAGATGGTTGCAAATGAAGAAATTATAACAACTTCTATAGTTTTTATACTTAAGGCTTTAAAGACATTTGTTTTTGTTATTCTGCTTTTTCCCTTTTTATATTTTGTTGCAGTGATAATATCAAGACATCCAGAAATATTGGGAAAAAGTAAAATGAAAAAAGAGGAAAGTGAGAAAATTGATGATAAAAGAGAGAATAATTTGATGGGTGAGATAAAAAAGAGAAGTGAAAATAAAAAGGTGGGAGATAAATCTTCTTCAAAAAATTTGGTATTATTATTTATCTCGGCAATTGTAATAAATTTTATGGTGATGGTTTATGTTCCTTTAGTATTGAGTTCTAAAACTTTAACAGGCTTACTTTTTGCAATTATTGGTTTACTTGTGTGTTATCTTCCCTTTGCATTTTATTTAGTTTCCTACTGCATAGAATTATTTGAAGAGTAGTATGAAAAACAAAAAGAAGTAAAAAATTAATAAGGAGGTGAAAATGTGGAAATGATTAATTTTAAAACATTAATTCTTTTTGTTTTTTTATTGGGGCTTTATATACTTATTTCACTTCCAATAGCATATATTTATATAAAGGCATTATATAAGGGTATTTTTGAAAAAGAAGAAAAAAGAGATGAGGAGTATTTAAAATTATTAGAAAAGACATTGAAAAAAAAGGTAGAATATGCATTAAAGAGGGAAGTGAAACTTTAAAAATATTAAAAAAGGAGGAAAAATAATGACATTAAAAGAGCTTTATAACTTGAAAGAAATATCAAAATATGATGTTTTAAGTGTATTATTTTCTTTTTCTTTAGAAGAAAAAAGGAAATTTTTGAAGTTAAATGCAATAATTTTTGAAAAGGCAAAGAAAGGGAAGGTAATTTATTACGACGAGTTGGAAGAGGCGTTAAAGTTATCAAGTAAAAAGTTAAGAGATTATTTAGGTTTTATAGATTTATATTATTATTTATTTTTATTTGACAAAAAAGAAATAGTTTTTCCAACGTCTTTCGTAGTAGATAGAAAAAC
>JAMOTU010000075.1 GCA_027062165.1 Candidatus Altimarinota bacterium | reverse complement strand
ATGGGGTCTTTCTTTGCAATGATGGAAATATTTTAGAAAGGGTTTAGATGTAGCTTGATGAGTAAGACTAACTTATAAAATTGATTTAAGTAAATATAAAGAAGTTTATAAAGATCAACCTTTTAAATATGCAACAGTTGTTCATAATGTTATTAACGTTATAAAAAGAAATATAGATAGTAGAATATCTAAATTAGGTGTAGCAGATTATAGTATTAGAATAATAGATAACAATGGAGAAAAGTATTTGCAAGTGGAGATTTGAGGAATAAAAGATATTGACTATGCAAAATCTATTATTTGAAAAACTGTGGAGTTAGAATTTATGTTACCATATGAATGAGCTCCTACTCCAGAGATTATAAAACAAAGATATAAAATAGCTGAAAATATACTAAATCAAGTTGTCAATAGTGGTAAGAAGTTGATAGATTTTGTTGATCCTAGAGTTATAATGGCTGATTTAAATACACAGTTGGAATATAATAATTGAAAAGCTTTGTTTTTTATTTCTGCTACAAAAGACAAATTACCAGGTTTCTTGAAAGACAATTTAGAAAATATTGAGAAATTGGGTACAGGAAAAGTAGTTCCGAAATTATTTACTTGAACATTAATGACGTGATGGGATGGATGGTTTATAGTTAAATATTTGTGATCAACTATTGAATCAGGGACAGTAAGTATGACTACTAATAATGCTGGTAGCTGAAGTAAAGCATGAACTGGTAATATAATGAGTGGTTCTAATATTGCAGCAAATATTATAAACAAAAAATATAATTTTGAATTGTTGTTTATTAGTTTTAAACCATATTGGGTAATAGCAAAAGATCCTAAAACAGGAGAGATTTTAAATGGAGCTTATTTTAGATATGCTACTGTTGATAGAACTCAGTCAGGGGAACCAGCGGTAGTTATAAATTTTGATGATAAAGGAAAAGAAATATTCGCTCATATAACGGAAGAAAATGTGGGCAAACAAAATGCTATATTTATTTGATGAAAGTTGATAACTGCACCTGTTATTAGAGAACCTATTCGTGGCTGAACTGCTCAAATAACTGGTAGGTTTACTCCTGAAAAAGCAAGGAAATTAGCTAAGGATTTAAATGAATGAGCTTTACCAGCAAAATTGATATTAATTCATGAAGAAAAAATAGCTCCTCTTTTAGGTGAGAAAGCGTTAAATGGGGCTGTAATGGCAGGTATAGTTGGTTTTGTTTTGATATTCGTGATGCTTTTGTTGATGTATAATTTAAGATGGTCTTTTATAGCTATGTTTTCCTTAGTAGAATTTATAATAGTTACATTGGCATTTGTTAAGTTAATTGATTATGCATTATCTTTAGCTGGAATAAGTGCTATAGTCCTTTCTATAGGTATGTGAGTAGATGCTAATATATTGATGTATGAAAGAATTAGAGAAGAATTAAAAACTTGAAAAGTTTTCTGGTTAGCTGTTGTAGATTGATTGAAGAGAAGTTGGAATGCTATAAGGGATGGAAACCTAACTACTTTTGCTATAGCATTTTTATTGTTTTCATTGGGTATGAATGTTTTTAAAGGTTTCGGCTTTATGATGATGCTTTCTATTTTTATGGTATTGACAATAATTGTGCCTTTGACTAAAGAATTGTTATTAAAATTTTGAGAATCTAAATAAATATAAATGTTTATTTTAGTTGATAAACCTGCGTGATATACTAGCGCAGATATAGTAAGAAAAATAAAAAAATTATATCCTGATGAAAAAGTTTGACACGGAGGAACTTTAGATCCCATGGCTAGAGGTCTTCTGATAATTTGAGTAGGTAGAAAATCTACAAAAAAATTAAGTAAGTTTCAAAAGTATCCTAAAGAATATATAACAATTATTGATTTTTCATTAGAAACAGATACATGGGATAAAGATTATTATAAATTTTATAAAAAGTATAAAGTTGTAGAGAAAGATTGAAAAAAGTTTTTAATGTTAGATGATGGTAGGTTGGTTGTTGCCCCTAGCAAAGAAGAAATAAGTAAAATTTTAAAAAAAATAAAAGGAGAGGTTTTGTTACCTCTCCCTATTTTTAGTGCTAAGAAAATAAAAGGAAAAAGATTATATGATATAGCCAGATCCTGAGAAAAAGTTTTTTTAGAAAAGAAAATGAAAATATATGATTATAAAATTTTAAATTATAATTTCCCTTATCTTACTCTATGGTTAAAGGTATGAGGTGGAACATACATAAGGTCTATATGATATTATTTATGAAAAAAATTGTGACTTTGAGGAGCGTTAGTTGATTTAAATAGGATAGCTATATGACCTTATAAGTTAGAAAAATTATTTTAATAGTTTAGTAAAGTTTCTATTAACTTTTTTACTTTTTCTTTTTGATTTGTTTCTAGAGTTTCTGAAGAAGCATGGGTGTGAGTTAAGAGATTTTTGGGTTTAAAGTTTATATATCTAAATAAGCTTATAAAAGCATTTAATCTGGTTACTGTTTTATTTTTTTCGAAAATATCAGTATTTTCAAAAGGATAGAGATTATATTTTTTTGCTGCTTTTGCAAATGCTGTGATCTCTTCTGTATTTTTTAAATTTTTCCAGATGACAAAAGGATCATCGGTTTTTATGTTAAAGGTTCTTCAATACATTAATATTAATTCTAGTAAATTTACTTTTTTGTTATATAAACTATATCAATTATATCATTTGATGATTCATTCTTTCCAAGCTTTAAATATATAAGGAGCCCAGAAGTTATTTTTTGATAGATCTTTAAAGATAGGTCAATTTTTGTCATAATAGTTTATATACTTTTCTTTCCATTTTTTATAGTTATTACCAAACTTGTATCTTACCAATATAGTAATTAATTCAGCTTTTGTTAAAGGTTCGTTAGGTAAAAGTTGTCAACTTAATCATTCTATTATTCAATTTGTTGCTAAAGTATCTATTTCTTTAGAGAAAGTATTGTTTTTTGAAAAATCTATAAATAAATCTACATTTAATTTTTTTGAAACAAAATAAGTTTTTCAGTTTTTATCAATATAAGCTATTTTTAATTTGTAAGAGTGCTCTGTGCTTAAATTTTTTATTTTTTGTGTGTTAATAATAATATCTACTAAAGTGGAGTTACTTTTTATTTCATTTTTTTCATTAAAAATAAGTTTGTTTGTTGTCGTATCTATTAGTTTTATGAAAAGTAATCAATTTAATTTTATGTTTCCAATGTTTCATAAGTTATCTATAGTAGTTAGTTTGTATTTATTTAAAGCAAATTTATATATAGTATTTGGGCCGACGATTTTTAAAAATTTTATAATAGGTTTGTTTTTAGGATATATAGTGAAGGTATATGAATATGATTTAAATCCGTCAGAGATTATGATTTCATCATTTCAAGGTTTTGTCGCTATTATTTGAATATTGAATTGAGTTTTTCAAGATATTGGGATGATATTGTTAGGATTTGTTTTAAGAAGTCATTTTTTAGAGGTTATTATAATATTTCAGAAAGTTCATGTGGTAATTAATTGAATTTTTATATTATCTCAAACAGTCAATTTTCAGCTAATTTTTGGGTTAATTATTTTTATTATCTTGAAGTTTTCTTTTCTAGGGGGAGCAAAAGTTAAATTTCATAAATTGTTTTCCTCAAGAATTCATATAGATGCAAGAGTGTTATTTTTTTTCTTAAAATGATTTTCTATAAAGGTGATAGGATCATAAGTATATTTTTTAATTTTTTCTAAACTAGATTTAAAAAATAATTTTTTTGATAACCAATTGATATTTTTATTTTTTATATCATTTATATTTCCTAATTTGTTAATTTGTAAATGTAGATGAGGCGCAGTTGCTATTCAAGTTTTTCATACATATCCTATTAGTTGTCATTGTTTAACAATATCTCATTCTTTAACATTATCTGCAAATTTATTCAAATGTCCATAAAAAGTAGCGAAAACTTTACCATCTATTTCACTCAATATTATTAAATAATTTCAAAATCACTTAGGGTTATATTTTTTTTGAATTACTAGTCAGGTAGCTATTGATACAATAGGAGTATTAATACTGCTTACTATATCTTGTCAGTTATGTAATCAGCTATTTTTAATCCATCGTAAGCATATTTTGTTATCACATTTATAATTTGCAGTCCAAGCAGTAGTAAACAGTCTTTTAAAAAATAATACTTTTTGCCTTTCTAAAGGATTTGCAATATAAGCCCAAATGTTGGATGGAGGGATATACTTATAAGTTTCCATAAAATCGGATATGTTTTGTGTAGGGAAATTTGTTTTATATTTATCAGGTAAGTTATTCCAATCGGTATATAGTGCTTTATGGTATCAAAATTCTTCAATGATTCCTCGATTAGTTACTTTTTTAAATGGCCATATTAAGTGGTCATTGTGGATTTGATTTAAATAATTATTAATGTTATTTTGAGGCCATGTTAAACCTTTTCAAAATTTAGAAATATTTCATAAAAGATTATTAAGAGTATAAATATTAAAATTTGTTAGACTAATTATACTTAAAAACAACAAAGTAAAAACGATTATTTTTTGGAAAAAAAATAGATTTTTATTTTTGTTTTTGGAAGTTAAATAGTATACTTTTATTTTTTTCATTTTTTGTTTTTATTTTTAAGATTAAATTTAACTAATTTTATTATATAAAAACTAATCATTTTTGTCAAATTTTTCTTGATTTTTTTTTGTTATTTTTTAAAATAATCTTTGCTTGTAAACAAGGGGGTAGTTCGAATTGGTTAGAATACCGGTCTCCGAAGCCGGTGATCCAGGTTCGAATCCTGGCCCCCTTGAGTTAGAAATAAAAAAATTAAATATATTAAAAAACTGGGCATTATGCCCAGTTTTTGATTAACTAAAATAACAGTAAGCAATATTTATTCTAAAAATACTTCCTTAAGGTCGATATTTTGTTTATATCATACTAGATACTTTTTAAGTTCTGGTTTCTTTTTAAGTAATTTTTCTAAACTATTTAACAAAATTTCATAATCTCAGGATTTAGGATATACATACGTTATAGGGTCTAAAAGTCAAGTAGGTCTTATAATTTGTTCAACTACTTTTTCACTTATATTTAATTCATACTCGGCAGGAGTAGCCGATACAAATAGTGTTTTGCAATTTTTTTTGATTTTTTCTTTTAATTTTGAAATATAATCTTCTCCTAATACATTATTAAAAAATTTTTTTACTTTTTCTTCCAAAATTTGCCATTGTTCTTCTGTTTGAGGAGTTTTCCATCCAAGAATTGTTTCTAATTCTTCAAAAATTAATGGTCTATGATGTATAGCAGAAGGTAATCTAAATCAATAGTTTATCAGATTCAGTTTTCTACTTTTGTCTCATTGGGGCATAGCTTTTAATTGAGGAATGGTCATATGAGATTCGTCTATTATCAACAGAAAATCGTCTGGAAAGTAATCAAATAAAGTATTTGGGGGTTGTCAATTTAATCTTCATTCAAAATAAGGGGAGTAATTTTCTATTCCGTTAACATATCAAGTTTCTTGTATCATTCTTATATCATACATAGTTCTTTTTTTTATTCTTTCAGCTTCAATATTTTTTCATATTTTTTTGAAATAATTTATTCTTTCTTCTAAATCTTTTTTAATTTTATTTAAAATAATATCTAAATTATCCATTTCTTGCAAAAATTGAGTAGCAGGCCATATAGTAATTTTTTGAAGGTTTCACAAATTTTTCCAGGTAATACTATCTTTTGCTTGGATTATGGCTAGCTCATTTTCATCAAATATAAGTCTATATACTACATTATCTATGGAAGAGAAGATATCTAATATTTCCCCTTTGAAGTCAAACATTCAAGGTTCTATTTTCCCTTGAACAGGTTTATATTGCATACTTATTAATTTTCTCTTGATTTCTTTGAAATTGTATTCTTTTCAGACTTCAAAAGTAAGTGTATACTTTTCGAAAGTTTCTTTTCATCATAAACCATAAAGAGCAGAGACAGAACTAACGACAATAACATCTTTGCGACTTAAAAGGGAGGAAAGAGTGGCTAAACGATACATTTCAATTTCTTTATTTATGGAAGAGTCCTTTTCTATATACATATCTCTTTCAGGAATATATGCTTCTGGTTGATAGTAGTCAAAATATGATACAAAATAATGAACTGCATTTTCAGGAAAGAAATATTTAAATTCTGTAGCCAATTGTGCAGCCAGAGTTTTATTGTGTGAAAGTATTAGAGTAGGTTTTTGTAATTTTTCGATAATATTTGCCATAGTAAAAGTTTTACCTGTTCATGTAGCACCCAATAGAGTTATTTTTTTGTTTCAATTAGAAAATCATTCTACAATTTCTTTGATAGCTTTTGGTTGGTCTCCTGATGGTTTATAACTTGATTTTAGCTTGAATAATTTTTCCATATTTTTTCTACTTTTTCATTAAATATATTGTCTATTTTTGTGTCTCTATTTTTGAGTTTTATATCTTTTATGGAAAGTGTTTTAGTTATTCATGATTTAGTAGCATATTTAAGTTCTCATTCACTTACTGAAAGTCATCATTTTATTTTTTCGTTTTCTCAAAGTTTAGCTATTTTTAGTCAAGTTTGTCATCTCTTTTGTATTTTTAAATCTTCAAAATTAACTAATTTTGCCCCTGTTTCGGTATATACTAGTATAAATGGGTCTTTTGGATTGTATACAAACATATCAGCTACTTTATCTCATTCTCCTAAGTTGATAGCTCTGACACCTCCACTTCATTTTCAAGAAGCTCTAATTTCTCATTCATTGAATAATAGTAGTTGGCCTTTTTCTGTTAAGATTCACAATATATCCCCGTCTTTTATTTTTTCTACTTTAAGTATTTTTTCATTTTCATTTAAATTCATTAAAAGAGTAGGTGTTTTTTTTATTTTTTCAAAAACTTCTTTTTTTATTTTTTTAATATTATTTTGGTTTGTTAGCATTACAATATAATCCCATTTACTAATTAGATTTGTTACAAATATGACTTTTCCCTTAGTTTTAAATTCTTTTTCTAAGTTTAAATATTTACTTTTTATAGAAAAACTTCAAAGATCTTTTATTTTTTTTATTATTACTTCTCACCTGTCAGTTATAGCAATAATTTTGTCTTGGTTGTGGGTATGTATAATTTGATAAGTATCTTCTGGTAAAATATTTATTCTCGATTGATATAATATTTTTATTCCCCAATTTGTTGATATTAATAAAATAACGTCTTCTTTGCGTTGTTCTGCTAATTTTTTAATAGATTTTATATCTTTTTCTATTTCGTAAATGGAAGGATCATCTACTATTTGAGTTTTTCTTTTGTCTCAATATTCTTCTTTTATATAGATTAGTTCATCAGCTACTACTTGATCTAATTTTTTAGGATCATTTATTATTTGAGTAAGATATTCTATAGTTGCTTTTTTTTCTTTAATTTCATCTAAAATTTTCAATATCTCTAATCATACTAATGTTTGCAATCTTAGCATTAAAATATATTCTGCTTGTGGTTCTGTAAATCCAAAGTTTTTAATAAGTTTTTCTTTTGCTTCTTGGCGAGTTTCACTACTTCTTATTGTAGAGATTACATCATCTAATATATCTACGGCTTTTTTTAGTCATTCTAAGATATGTAGTCTTTCTTTTGCTTTGTTTAATTGGTAAACAGACCTTCTATATACAACTTCCCTTCTGAAATTTATAAATTCTAATAATAGATCTTTTATATTTAATAGTTTTGGCTGTAAGCCTCATTCTGTTAAAACAACATTATTAACGTTAAATCTAGTCTGTAATTCAGTGTATTTATAAAGCATTAATAAAATATGCTCTGGATTTACTCCTTTTTTTAGAGTAATACTAACTCTTATTTTATCTTTGCTGGATTCATCAGTAATATCAACTATACCTTCTATTTTCTTTTGAGCTACAAGGTCTCATATTTTGCTAACTAGATTGGCTTTATTTACTTGATATGGTATTTCATCAATTACGATTATAGGTTGTCATTTTTTGTATTCTATATGAGTTTTTCCTCTTACTATTATAGATCATTTCCCTTTAGAATATACTTTTTTAATATTTTCTGGATCAAATATTATTCATCACGTAGGAAAATCTGGTCATTTTATGATATTCATTATTTCATCGATACTTGCTTCGGGTTTTTCTATTAACAAAAGCAAAGCATCTATTACTTCAGTTAAGTTGTGTGGAGGCATATTTGTAGCCATTCATACAGCAATACCCATAGTTCAATTACACAAAAGATTTGGAAATTTGGTTGGTAATACAACTGGTTCTTTTCTTGATTGATCATAGTTATCACGCCAGTCTACAGTGTCTTGATCTATATCTTGAAGCATTTCTTCTGCTATTTTTGTAAGTCTTGCTTCTGTATATCTTTGAGCCGCTGCTCAGTCACCATCAATAGATCAAAAGTTTCATTGTCAATCTATCAAAGGATATCTTAAAGAGAAAGGCTGAGCCATTCTTACTAAAGCTTCATAAACACTACTGTCCCCATGTGGATGGTATTTTCATAGTACTTCTCATACTACAGCTGCTGATTTTTTATATTTTGCATTATGAAATAATTTTAATTCGTACATAGCGTAAAGAATTCTTCTTTGAACAGGTTTTAGTCCATCTCTAACATCTGGTAATGCACGGGATACTATTACTGACATTGCATAGTCTATATAGGATTGTGTTATTTCTTCTTCTACAGGTTTTATATATATCTTTTCATTATTTATCATTTTTATTTATTTATATTTAATTATTTAAATAATTTTTTGCTTCCTCGTCGAAATATAAGGCTTAAAATAGAGGTTTCACCTATTAATGAAAATATCATTAAAATTATTTGACTGGGTTCAAATTGTGGTGTTTTTGAAATGTTAGTTAAAAATATAGATAGGTTGGAAAAAATAATTAAATTGGCAGCTAGTGATGTTAAAAAGCTAATTGTTATTATGTGTACTAATTTTATGTTTTTTTTCATAAATATTGTTTAAATATTTAAAGTTGTAGTAAGTTAAAAAGGTTTGAAGTCCAAAATATAGAGTAATGATTCAAAGTTTAATATCAAGATTTAACTTAATTTGGTTGATAAAATATATATTTATAACAAATGCACACAAATTAGCAATTATTCGTAAATAGAAATCTTCTTTTGT
>JAMOTU010000074.1 GCA_027062165.1 Candidatus Altimarinota bacterium | reverse complement strand
ATGGCTGATGAGGTAGCTAAAGCTTTAGGAGAGTAATCTCTCCTTTTTCTTTTTAGTATAGGAATGCTCTCTGACTCGGTTTTTAATTTTATTTAATTGATTTTTTTTGATAGAATTTCTTAAAAAAAAGTTAAGAACAGTTAAGCAATATCTATAAGAATATATAAAAATCTATTGACTAAATCATAGAAAAATTAATAAAATTTAAAAAAAGGGAAAATATTATTGTATTCAATAGGAGATTTTGCAAAGAAAGTAGGAGTTTCAATTCAAACATTAAGAGATTGGGATAAAAAAGGGATATTAAAACCAATTAGAAGTAAAGGTAATCATAGATACTCTTCTGAAGAGCAATTAAAAGAATTTTTAGATAAAAAGATAAAATTTGAAAACAATTCAAAAGATAAATTTATATAGTTAAAATTATTAATTTCTTAGATATAAAGGATAAGATAATAAAAGAGCTTGAAAAATGAAGACATTTGAAATTAGAATAAAATCACAAAAAGACAAAAACTTTTTTATAAACTATATTTACAAATATAGACATTGGCAAAATATTTTAACTATTTTAACAATCAATCTTTTTAAATCAAATAATAAAGATTATAAATATTTTCTTGACTATCAAGTAGTTAGGGCTTGTGTAAGCAATACAAAAGGAAGTAAAAACAAACAAGATATAATTGTTTATATTAAAGAAAAGTATAAAGATAATAAGTTGTATCAAGAATTAATTTCACTTGGGAAAGAACTAAAAGTCCATAATTTAGTAGAGATTTTAAAAAGATTAAAAAAAGACTTTTCAAACTATTTTAAAGCTCTAAAAGAGTATGAAAAAAATCCCTCTAAATTCAGAGGTTTACCAAATCTTCCAAAAACAAAAAAACTATCAAAACTATATAATTACTCAATTCCACTTGATAATTATGTAAGTTGGAGTTTAAAAAAGAAAAATCTACTTGGAGTTAATTTATATAGAAAAATGAGATATATCTATTTTCCAAAAGAGAAATATGATTATCTAAATTCAAAAAAGTTAAAATCTTTGCAAGTTATTTATAAAAACAATGAAATATATTTACAATTTACTTATGAAGAACAAATATCTAAAATCAATTATCAAACAAATAAAATAGCTTCAATAGACATAGGAATAAACAATTTAGTTTCTTTATTTGTAGATGATAAAAAAACTCCATCGATAATTATAGATGGAAAACCCTTTAAATATAAAAATTATAGATACAATAAACTCATCTCAAAATTAAATAAATCTATAGTAGGGGAAATTATAGAATGGAGAACAACAAAAAAAGGAATAAAAATTCCAAAGAACTACACTAAAAGAGGAATGTATTTAAAAAAATTAAAAACTTTTATTATTCAAAAAAGAAACGACTATTTTAAAACTACATTTCATAAAATCTCAAAAGAAATAATTAACTACTTAATCAAAAACAAGGTAGATACTCTAATCTTATCAATTATAATATCTTCACTTAAAAACAATGGAGAGTGTAAGTTGAGAAAATCTACAAAACAAAACTTTTTCCAAATTCCCTTTATTCAACTAATCCATTACATTGAAGAGAAGGCAGTTGATAGAGGGATAAAAGTAATAAAAATAGATGAAGCCTATACATCTAAAACTTCTTGCATAACAGAAGAGGTTTTAAATGTAAAGGCAAAATTGGTTAATGCACAAAATGGTGTGCGAACTAAAAGAGGGTTATTTAAGGATAAAATTCTTAATAGAGTATGGAATGCCGATTTAAATGGAGCGGTAAATCATATAAAAGTTGCTTTTAAAAAATCGTTTAAATGGTTAATTAGTTATATGTGGAAGATATGCAATCCGATAAAGTTTAAAAGTGCAGGCGAATTTCATTATAGGAATAGCTGTAGCAGTAAAGCTCAAAAAGAGCAAACGACAACACAGGCTTATAGATATGCTTATAGTTTTTATAAGCTATCTGTAGGTCTGTAGGGGCGGTTTTTATGCTAAAAACTTTAAATATTTCTCACTCTTTTGATTATGAACTGTTTAAAGATGTGAATTTAGAAGTTGATAAAAAAGAGAAAATTGCAATTATAGGAAGCAGCGGAAGTGGAAAATCG
>JAMOTU010000073.1 GCA_027062165.1 Candidatus Altimarinota bacterium | reverse complement strand
TCTAAGCAGATAAAAGATATTGAAAATGCCTATTTAGCAATTGATGATATTGAAATAGGAAGTGATAATAAAATTCCTTTATGGCTTTTTGGATTTTTATATTAAAAACCTTCAAAAAACAGCTTCTTTTGTGTCGTCATAAAATATAAGATAAAATAGCCTAAAAAAAGGCTTTAAATGTTAGTTTTAGAACAAAAATTTAAAGAAAACTTTGGGGAAAATTATTTTCCGTATTTTGTTGCAACTCTTAGTGCAATGATGACTTATAATCATAATAAGGTTTTATTTAATATTATTTCTTTAAAGGATAATAACTTTGTTTCAAAAGTAATTAAAAACATTGTCCCCTTACCTAACATAAACTTTAAGCTTGATTCTAAAATAGAAAATAAACTAATCTATGTAATTAGAACAATGGGTTATTCTACTTATAAAATAAGTTGCTTTGACAGTGTGACTCAATTTGCATTAAAAAATAAAAAAATACTTGCTTTTAGCGATTTTGAGATACTAGATGATGAAAAAGAGATTATTTTTGTTGATAAAAAGCCTACATTGATTTTAGATTTAGAAAATAAAGAGTTTAATATTGATTATGATTTTCATATGATTGATTCGGTAGAGAATCCAAAAGAAATAAATAATAAAATGCTTATTGAAATTACTCAAATTTTTAAGGATAAATTACATCAATTCAGCCAAGAATCATTACTTGCGTATCTTTTATATAAATCACTTATTCTTAGTATTAAAGAGTTTATTTTTCTTTTTTCAAGGATTTATCTTGCAGAAAATGGGTATTTTAAAACAAATTTTGATAAAAAAATTGATTTTGAGAAGATTTTTAGTAAAATTTTTGAATATTCTTATCAATTTTTTATGAAATTTAGGGCTTATTATGAAGAAATTGAAAAGCATTTTTACATTCCATATATTCCAAAAAAGGAGAAAAAAATAATTGAAACAGCTAAAAATATGCTTATTTTTGAAGAAAAACCATTAATTAGAGAGCTTTACCGCAAAACAAACACAACCGCCTCTTTTACAAAAGCAGTGCTAAAAAAGCACGGCTTTTTAATAGATGGAAGTAGTTTTTATTATTTATGACGACGATGACTCACTGTAAGTTGGAAATGTTTTTAAAAATTCAATAGCCTCTTTTTCAGCTTCTTTTAAGAGTATTTTTTCATATTCTTTGATTAAATTTCTCCCACTAAGATTTGAATTTATTGTTTTTTGTAAAATATGATATAAACATTCTTCTTCAAAATAATTTAAATCTCTAAAAGAGAGACCAAAAAATGGCTGAGTGAATCTCTTTTCGTACTTTTCAAAAATTTTATCTTCTTCCAAAACATCAACCCTTTCTTTATATTGGGTAAGGAAATAATTTAGAGCCTCTTTTTTAAAGGATGAAATTTCTTTGTTTAAATAATTCTGGACTCTCTCTTTTATTTCAGGAGGGCAAATATTTTTTTCTTCATTGTTTTTAGTGTTTTCTTTAAGATTTAAAATATTTTCTATTAAATCTTTAATTATATTTAAAATAAACAATAATATCTTTCTTAATATATCTTTTAATTCCATTTTATAAGCCTTTCTTTTAAATTATTAATTTTAACAAGTTCTCGTTTTTTAAGTTGCAGTTTTTGAATGTTTTTCTCTTTTTCTGATTCTCTACTTTCTATCTGTTTAATAATAATCCTTAATTCTTTTAGATATTCATCTATTTCTTTTTGAACTTTTTCGATTATAGGATATACAATATTATTTAATTTTATTCCAAAATTATCTTTAAGTTCATCATCTATTTTATTTTCCACTTTCTCAAATGCTTTTGTTACTAAATTTTTTATTTCATGCTTGACTTCATTTTCACTTTTCCCAAAAAACCATCCTTTTTCATTTATTTTTTTACTAATTTCTTCTCCCCCATCTCCTAACTTTTGTTTAAAACTTATCTTAATTTTATCTTTGAAAATTTTAGGGTCAGTTAGATAGATTTTATCTTCTTTTATTTTTTCCATTTCACTTATAATATTTTTATTTTTTGCATATTCAATTATTTTGTTAGTTTCTTCAAGTACATAATCTTTCAATTTCTCTTCTAATTCTTTTATTTTTTCATATAAAAAAGAATTAGCAAACTCATCTGTAAATTCATTATATATATCAAAAAAAATACCGTTAATTTTTTCAAATTCATATTTATCGATATTTTTTATCGTTCTGTTTTTTTCATTGGTTATTTTTTTATTTATTTCATTTAAAATATCTCTTAAAAGTTTATTTTCACATGCATTTTTTATTTTGTCAATTCTATTTTTTAAATATTTTTTTGTGTCTTCTAATTCCTCTTTCTTTGCTTGTAAATCTATATTATCAGACAAATCATCTATTTTTCTTTGTAAAAATTCTATTTCAATTTCTAAATTTTTAATCTTTCTTTTCAATATTCCTTCGATAAAATTTTTATGAGATTTAATTACAAAATTTGCCTTTTCTTGATAAAGATTTTTTTCTATAAGTTTTTTTACACTTTCAAGATTATATTTTTCTGGTTCTAAATATCCTTTTTCTTCAAGCATTAAACCTTTTTCCATTAAATATTCAGGCACTTCTCCTTTTTTTTGAAAAATCTTATCAATTAATGCACTTAATGCACTTATATAAACTATGTTTTCTTTTGATGTTTTAACTCTCAAGCTAAAATCTTTATTATTTAAAAGCGTATTAATCCATTCTTTTATCTCTTCTTCTTTTTCTAATGAATCAATTTTATTTACTACGAGTATATTTTGTTCTACTCCAATGCTTAACATATATTTATCTAAAAACTCTATATCAGCTTGCGAAAATGGCTGTCCTGCATACATTACATAAATATTTGCATTGCTTTTTTTAACCCAATCTTTTGCCACCCTATCTCTTACAGGATTTGGATCATTAACACCAGGAGTATCTACGATAATTAAATCTTTTAATATTTCAGATGGGTAATAAACTTTTACCAATTTGACAAAAGGGGTATAAATTCCTCTTCTTGCGACATATTTATCTAAATTCTCTATTTTATCTGTAATAGTTTTTAAATTTTTTTTAATTACATCTTCTTCGCTAATTCCTCCTTCTAATATAGAATGTTTAATATCTTCTTCAATAAATTGAATAAATTTTTTATTTTGTTTAAGCAATTCCCATTCTTGTTCATTGTAAAATGTAATTTCAATTTTAGGCTCTTTCCCATATTCTATGATTGTGATTTTTGCAGTATGTGGAGTGATACTCATTGGTAATACGTCGTCTTCAAAAATTAAAGCATTAATAAAAGTTGATTTTCCACTATTAATTTGACCTGTGACACTTACATAAAATTTTTCATTATTTAATTCTTCTATTTTTTTATCAATATCTTCTATTGTTATAGAAGATTTGCCATAGTCAATTGGGAAAATATCGCTTTTTTTTAATTTTTTATATATTTCTAAAAGATTAGATTTTTCTTGTTTATAATTATTTAGCATTTTTAATCTCCTTTTTGAATTCTTCTATTTCTGTTTTAAAATTATTTAGTTTTTTTTCTTCTATTTCATCTAATGCCTGTAAATAACCCCTTCTATAGGTAAAATTTTTTTTATTTTTAATAAAAATATCTTTACTGATAAAATCAATTAATTTTGCTGGACGACTATTTACTCTATCTAATAATTCTTTTTTTAATTCCCTTAATCTTTCTTTTGCTTTATCTTTGTCATAAAAATAATCATTGCCATCTAAAATTTTTTCTTTATCCCATAACTCAATAGTATAATAATTAAAAAGTTTTTGTTTTATATAATCAAAAGAATAAGGCTTAAGATTTAAAGAGTATTTTAAGTTGAACTCTTCTATTTTTTTATTGATATTGGAAGTTAATTTCTCTATTTGTTTTACTATAAATTTATTGTTTTGAGAAAAATAATTTTCTATCTTTGCATAAGGAGTACTAAAATAATCTCTTTCTTGTTTTGAAGCTTCTTTAACTTCTAAATTTTCAGAAAAAATATTTACAATACTCTCTTTTAAACTAATTAAATCATTAATATAAATTGTAATTTCATTAATTAATAATTTCAAATCTTTTTCAAATTCTTCTACATAATTTTGTTGTTTTATTCTTACAGTCTCCAACATTTCAATAAATCTTTCATTTAAAAAGCTAAATTCTTTTAAAAGTGTATTAATTTGCTGATACTCTTTTTTAGAAGCTAAATATTCTATAAAAAGAGCTATATCATCTTTTAGCTGTTTTAATTTTTTGTATTCAATAATATCACTCTTTTTAATTTCAACATAAGGATTACTAAAGTTAAATAATTCTCCTAATTTACCTTTTTTTACTTCTAATTTTAAAGAAACATCAAATTCTTTACTATTTTCAAGCGAATATTTGAGCTCATTATTAAGCTTTTTGAAAAATAAACTTACTTTATCGTTTTTAATTGTAGATAATAAGATTTCATCAAAAATATTTTTTTCTTCTATTTCTTTTACAACTTGCAAAATTTCTTCTTTTGTGATATTTGTATCAATTTTAGTTAAAATACAATATTTATCTCCTTTAAATTTTCTCAGTTTTTCAATGTCTTTTAGATTTTCTTTATCGCTATTAGTAGTTGCTCCTTTATTTACATCTATTAGATAAAAAACAATATCCATATTTTCAATAATTTCTAATACTTTATTTTTGTTTTCCTCTTTTCCTTCAAATCCTGGGACATCATACAAATTAACTTTCTTTAATAAAGGATGAGGCAATCCATATTCAATAATCCCTTGTTTATTTACTTTACCGTTTGCAATTTTTTGATACTCTTTAAAAGAGATTTCTTTTTTATTGAAAGTAATTATTTCTTTTGGAGAGAAATAAAATTTTGTTACAATAGATGTGAGTTCTTTATCAGCGGTAGGACAAATCTTTTTGCCCAAAAGATAATTTATTAAAGATGATTTACCACTATTAAAAGCGCCTATTAAAGCTACATCTAATGTTGTTTTTGAAAAATAAGAATGTAATATTAACTCATATTTTTCTTGAAAAGCATTTAACTCATCATTTATATAATCATAAGTTTTTAATTTTTCTATAAAAGAGATGGTTTTTATAATTCTATTTAGATTTTTATTGAAAGACTTTTTGAGATTAACAGTTTCATTTTGTATTGTTTTAATACATTTAAATTTTTTACCCCTTAAGCTTTTTTCTAAATGAAAATTGTTTTCTTCCAACTTTTCAATTAATTTTTGTTTTTCTTTAAAAAAACTTTTAAATATAAATTCTTTAACTAAGTTCAAATTTTTCCTTTCTCTAAAAGTTTAATATCTTTATCCAGTTCTTCTATCTTTCTTAAATAATCTTTATGAGCAAGAAGTTTTTTGTTGTTAAACTCTTGGATAAGTTTTAGTTTTTCTTCTCTTGTTGATTTTAATTCTTCAAAAATATCTTTTGTATTATTTTTTAAATCTTCGATAATATCCATTGTGATTTCATTAGCTATATATGTAGTGTCCTTTTCTAATGTTTCTATCCATTTAGCCCTTCCTATCTCACCAATTATATCAATAGGATTAATATGTTTTATTACTTCTCCAAAAAATGCTTTAACTTGTGAAAATTTTGAGCTATTTCTATTTGAAGATTTATCTTCCAAAGTTCCTAATACTGCACCACCTACAAATTCAGCTACATTACCTTCTAAATCTGCAGCAGGTCCAATTGCAGCCATTAAAACAGCAGTTCCAATAATTTTCCCCATATCAACATATTTAAAAATTTTTTCTATTTCTTTACCAAAAGAATCAATTTTAGTAGTATCAATATATATGTTGCTTTCAACTTTAAATTGTCTTGAAATTTCATTGTTTATAATGGATTTAATATTTTCTTGTAATTGAATTGTATGAACAGTTATCTCATTTTTATCTTCTAATACTTGCATATGAGAAAGATAAGTTAAAAGTTGATTTTTTATTATTTTAAAAATTTTATCTTCTAATCTATTCAGTTTTTCATAAATTTTTTGTTCTTCTTTTGATAAAAAGATTAATTCATCTTTTAATTTTTTTATATTTTCATCAATTTCTTTTGTATCTAAACTCATAGTGTTTTTCAAATCTTTTAATACTGCAACTATTTCATATTTTTTATTTTGATATTCTTTTTCAGTTTTTTCTTCTAATAAAATTCTTTCTTTATTAAAAAAAAGCTCTTTTATTTTTTCTTTTACTTTACTTACATTAGATTTAGAGCTTGTAATTACTCTTTTTTTTATCTCATTTATATTTAAATCATACTCCCGATTTAAAAGTTCTAACTGGTTAATAACTTCTTCTTTTACTTTCTCTATTTCACTTAATGATAATTTATCCTCATCACATTTTGTAATAACAAATAGAGCATTTTTTAAGATATGCTTGACATCTTCTCTAATAATAAAATTTTTTAAAGAATCATTAACTGAGCCGATATTCACATCAATACAAAAAACAGCACCATCTACAAATGGCAAATATCCTAAGGTAATATTAAAGTCTTTTTCGTCAATAGAAGAAATACCTGGCGTATCAATAAATAAAAAATCTTTCTGGAAAAATTCATTCGCAGGAAACTCAATATACAATGTATTTCCTGGTGCAGTATTTAAACTCCAAAAATCCATTAAAGAAATTTCTTCTAACTTTTCCTCTTTTTTTATGTAAAACTTTGGTTCATTAATATTTTTACCTTCAATTAAAATAATTCTTTTTGTTGTAGGCTCATTTTTAGTAGGAAGAATGTTTTTACTTAATAAAAAATTTATTAAACTTGATTTACCACTATTAAACTCTCCTAAAAATGCAATATTTAAATTAAATTTATCATTTTCTAAATTTACATTCAAATTATATTTTTTTACTATTTCTTCTAAACTATTTGCCATTTTTTCTCCTTTTTCCCTATTTAAAATTATACATTCTAATCATTTGTCAGTTATCATTATAAAACAAAAATCCTAAAATTAATTTCGGATTAAGAAATTTTGTAATATTTCTTTTAAGATTTTATTCAACTTTTCGTCTAAAACTTCAATATTTGGAATATATTTTTTAATAAAATTCATAGCTTCCTCTTCGGTATAGTAATACAGCTTAATCAAAACAAATTCATCGTTTTTTTCTGATATTTCACAGTTTATAGGCGTGCGTCTCATAACCGGTTCAAGGTAAGGTGGATAAATTTTCAGTTCAACCGTTTTCACTTCTTCTTTTATCCAAGGTGTTTTCTTTAGACTTTGTTTTATTTTTGAAGTATCTCCATATAAGTTTTCATAAAGCATATAAAGAGCTTCTATTTTATTTATAAGAAAAGTTTTAATTCTGTTTTCAATCAAATCTATTGCTATTAGATACCAGTAATACTGATAATTTGCTATTTTTAAAGGATGGAGAGTTTTTTTATTTCCTTCATAAATTATTTCAATAGAGTAGTTCCATTTTACCGATTGCAAAAGCTCTTTAAAAAGTTCAATATCCCTGATTGCTTCAAGTTCGGTGTCAAATTCAACCAAAAATTCATTACTATATAAACCTTTTATCTCTTGTTCAAATCCTTTAAAAGAGTGATATGCAATTGAATAGATAAGATTTTCCAATATTTCCTTTATTTCTTGCTTCATAAATTTAGGAATTTCTTTTAATTTGTAATATCCTTTTTTAGGAGATATAATCTCATGAGCTAGTTGCAATTCTTTTATGTCGTTTAAAATTGTCCTTTCAGTTACATTTAATTGTTTTGCAAGTTTAGTGGTATTTATAGTATCACCTAAAAGAAGTCTATTTAGAATGATATTCAATCTTTTTTGTTTTTTCATCCTTAAACCTTTTGTATCTCTCAATTTCATCACTTAATTGTTTAATAGTCATACTTATTACAAACGCATCATCTAAAAATCCAATTCCCGGAATAAAATCAGGAATAATATCGGTTGGCAATACCGCATACGCTAACGCCCCAGCAATTATTAAATAAGTTTTTTTATCAACTTTATATTCTTTATCCGTTATCATTTCAAAAAGTAATTTTACATCTTCAAAAAAAGGCTGATTTTTAACTTTTTCAATAAATTTTAAAGTATCTTCAATCGAAAATTTATCCGCTAAGTTTTTAGCAAGATTCAATGCTTTTTCTTTGTCAAATTCAACCATTTTAATCTCCTAAGCGATTATTTTAATTGTTTTTGCAATATTTTTTGGTATTTCAAACTTTTGGTTTTCAAGATAATTTTTTGCAACTATGTTTATCCATTCTTTTGATGTTTTTATATCTTTTGTCATTAAATAATACTTTTCTCCCTCATTGCTTATATCATAATTCCCAATTCTTACATATAAAGGCTCTTTTTCTCCAAGCAGTATCAATTCAAGTTCTATTGTCTTATTTTGTGAATTGAGTTTTAAGTTAAGCATTTCTCCAAACTCCTTTATTTTAAGATTAATTGCTGTTTTTACAGTAGCTGATATGGCTTTATCTTTAAGATTTTTTAGCATAAAAATCCCTTACTGTTTTTGTATGAGAATTATCTATTTGATTTACTAAATTCAAAAACTCTTTAATATTGCTTATTCTCCTATCATTTTGATTTTCCATAGCTTTTTCGTATTCTTGCAAAATTTCTTTAACATCTTTTAAAGAATAAGAATATAAAATTGAAGCAAAAAATTCATCAACTTCATAATCAAGATGAGTAATTAATACCCCTATAACATCGTTTAAAGGAATGTCGTTTGTTTTTCGTATAATATTAGAAGGCTCTTTAAGACTTGGATTATCAAGTAACAGTTTAAAAAATTTTGAAATTAAATCTCCTTTTTTTATACCTTTTTCAAAAATTCTCTTTGCTTCATCTTTATCAAAATAAAAAAGTATAAGTCCTTTTAATCCATATCCTTTTGCATAATCATTTTCAATTAAATCATCACAAATACTAAGTACTGTTTCATAATTTTCTTTTTCATATTCATATTTTGCCATTAAAAATTTAAGGTCATTTTCTAACTTCATCCTCATCTCCTTTTTCAAAATTATAAAAGAAAAATCCGAAATTCTATTTCTGATTTAGATATTTCTCCAATAATTTATTGTAATCTTCTTTTATAGCATTAAAAGTTTCTTTGTCTTTTTTTTCCAATATTTCAAGTAATCTGTCGATTTTATCCTCATTTGCTTCAATTCTTTT
>JAMOTU010000072.1 GCA_027062165.1 Candidatus Altimarinota bacterium | reverse complement strand
ATGCTCAGTTGCTCTTGGCATTACATCAAAAGGCTCAATATTTAACATCTGCAAATAATTTTTAAAAATATTTTCATATTTTCTTGCTATATCCCAAGCAGAAAGTTTTTCTTTTTTGGCAGCTTTTTCTATCTTGTCTTCTCCTTGATCAGCATCATCAGTTAGATGTCAAACATCTGTAATATTTACAACATGCTTTACTGGATATCATAAAATATTTTTTATAACATTTCTTAAAATATCAGCAAAAACATATGCTCTCATATTACCAATATGAGGTTCTGAATATACTGTGGGTCAACAACTATATATTCAAACAAAATCTTTTTTACCTTCCTCTATTAACGGATGAAACTCTTCTATCTTACGTGACATAGTATTGTATATTTTTAATACTTTTTTAGACATTTCTTTTAATTTTTAAATCTTTTAAAATTTTATTTGAAAAATCTAATTGTTCTAACAATTCTTGCCTATCATTATAATCTAATTGAAAAACTATCTTATCTTTAACATCAACGCTTTTAAAACTTCTTTGTAAAAGCAAATGAAAGTACAAAAATTTATAGTAAATATTTATAAAATCTTTTAGTTCTCATTCAGCTTTCGGCAATCACTCAACCTTATCTCTTAAATACTCTATCTTTGTTTTAATATTTTTATTTAAATTAATCAACTCATCTATATCTTCTTTAGATAACTCATTAGCTAACAATATAAATTTATAAATCAAATATGCTAACTTATATTGATAATATCTCAAAGGTCACATCTTAACACCTATTTCTTTAGATTCATCTTTATAATAATATAACTCTCATTTATCTAAGTTAAAATGAAAAATTTTTTCTCATCTAAATCTTCCTCGACCATTCTCAGATATTTTTTTATGATATCTAATCCTTCTACTTTTAAAATTTTCTAATAAATCTTTAAAACCCTTTTTATCTGTTCTAATATACTGAATTATCAAATTCCACAAATCTTTATATTTAACCCAAGAACCAAATAATACTTTAGAATCCAAAAATCTTGTTGGGAAAAACTGAGACTTATCATTTAAATCATCACCATGAAACAATAAAGACATACCATCTCTTATAGTTTTAACCTCAATAAGCAATTTAGGACTTATTCAAGCAATATGATGAAGTGTTTTTTTATTAAAATCAATAATTTGATACCATATAATACTTTTCAAAACTTCCTCCAAATTATTAGGAATTTTTAAATCTGGCGACTTATATACAATTAACTCTATACCGGAACCACAAGGCAAATTCTCCAACCTTCCATCACTTCCTGTTGTAACAATTATCAATCAATCAGGATTTAAATTAATAGCTTCAAGCTGCTTAGGTAAATTAATATTTAACACACCAGCTATTTCTTCAACTCTCTTTTTATTAATTTCTTCAATTTTTTGACTAAATTTTTGTATATCATTAGACAAACTACCACATTTAACATCACAAGTTTTACATAATCACTTGTATTTTTTTATCACCATTATTTATTAATTAACCTTTAAAACTCATTCCAGTTTATTTTTATATCAATCCTCTACTTCATAACTAATCTCTACATTTTTAGCCTTAACAATAAAATCAACATAATTTCATTTAAACCTTTTTACAACAACTCAATCCACTTTTATCACTCATCATTTTATATAACTAGTTTTATCCATAAATATTAAATATACGTGTTTACCATTATTAGCTTCAATTATTTTCTTTTTATATAGAACAGGTTTATCTTCGTCTTTATTTACTAAATTTAAACTCATCTGTTTAATATCTTGATATCCTCCACTATCATAAGCTACAATAGATAATTTAAATCATCAATTTATAGTATCAGGAAGACTTAAAATCTGAATATCAGTTATCTGTCTTATATTACTATATTTTATACTTTTTATTATTTTTTGTCAAATTTTAAAATCTACTTTTTTTACTTCAAAAGGAGATTTTATATTATACCATACTGAAAAAATTTTAGCAACTCATTGCCCATCTTGAGGTTTTATAATATCAACTTTAATAGTTCATTTTTGAACTACTATTTTTCTTATCTCACAAATTTGACTAGGTCATGTAAACAAAAATACAGGAGCATTAAGAATTTTAGAA
>JAMOTU010000071.1 GCA_027062165.1 Candidatus Altimarinota bacterium | reverse complement strand
TAAAAAAAATCTTATTATATGCCCTGCCTCATTAGTTCACAATTGGAAAAATGAAATTTTAAAATTTACCGATATAAAAGAAAAAGATATTTCATTGGAAATACAAGAAAACAGTTATATAACTATACTATCTTATGAAAGTGCAAGAAGCAAAATAGATAAATTATCAAAAATAGAATATGATGTATTAGTATTAGATGAATCACAAAAAATAAAAAATCAATCAACTCAAATTTTTGAAGCCATTAAAAAAATTAAAAGAAATTTTACAATTATCATGACAGGAACTCCTATTGAAAACAGTTTGAACGACTTATGGAATATGCTATTTGCAATTAATAAAAATTTATATGAGCTATATAATTTAAAAATTAAACCTTTAATTAATGATAAAAACTATTCAAAAGCTATTGAATTAACTATTAAAATGCTCTATCCTATAATGCTACAAAGAAAAAAAGAACAAGTTTTGAATTTACCAAATAGGAAGAATATAGATATATTTATAGAATTTTCACAAGAAGAACAAAAAGAGTATGATAGATTAGTGAAAATTTTTATTTCAGCTATTAAAAGTGGTTTGTCAGGTAGAATACAATCCATAGCATTAGAAGGATTGCTTAGATTAAGACAATTTTGCTCTATCCATCAAATTTTACCGTCAAGTTTATTAAATAATCATTCTTTAAAAGACTCTAAATTAGAAAAGACACTAGATATTACTAAAAAAATTATTAAAAGTAATAAAAAAATTGTAATATTTTCACAATTTACAAAAAGTTTAGATGTATTAGAAGCAAAATTTAAAAATTTAAATCTAAATTTTGTTCGTTTAGACGGTTCCGTAACAAAAAAACAAAGAGAAAAGATAATCTTTGATTTTCAGAATAACAAAAATATACATATATTTTTAATTTCATTAAAAGCGGGAGGGGTGGGTTTAAATCTAACAGCGGCAAATACTGCTCTTTTATTGGAGCCTTGGTGGAATCCGGCAGTTGAAGAACAAGCATTTGCAAGAATCGATAGAATAGGACAAAAACAAGAAACTACAATTTATAGGTTGTTTTATAAAAAATCGGTTGAAGAAAAAATTTATAAACTATTAGAAGAAAAAAGAAATCTCTTTACTGATATGTCTAATAATTTAATAAATGTTAAAAATATTGAAATGGAGATAGCTAAAGATGTCTTTGGAATATAAAAATGAATTTTTTGAAACATTAGATAAAGAAAAACAAGAGGAGTTTAAGATATTATTTAATGAAGATGCTAATGATTTAGATGAATGGAAAAAATGTTTAAAATCGTTTATTGAGTTACAAAAAGATAAGGATGTAATTAATTTAAATTATTTACAAATGCATAGCGAATTAAATAGAGAGATATTTGATGAATTGTTTGAACAAAGCACTAACGATAATAAAATAAAAGTAATTAAATTAGAAAATTGTGTTTTTTATAAAAGATTTGATTGGAGTAGAATAGAAACGCATAAAATTGTAAATATTCCGTTAAAAATATATTTTACAGGCTCAATTTTCAAAGATGAAGTTTTATTTGAAGGGGTAAATTTTAAAGAAATAATGAATTTTGATAAAGTAATTTTTGAAAAAAAGGTTAATTTTTCTTCTTCTATTTTTCATAAAGAAGTTACATTTAATGAAGCTAATTTTAAAGATGAATCCACAACTTTTGCAAATATAACTTTCAAAGAATATACAAGTTTTCAAGAATCAAAATTTTATAAATATGTAACTTTTGAAAATACTAGTTCTTTACAAATATTTAATTTTTATAAAGTATCTATAAAAAAGATTGATTTAATAGGCAGTCATTTTCAAAAACCAATTTTTTTAGCACTTACAGATATAGACGAATATATACTTAAAAAAGATAATTTTGAAAATAAAGAAACTGTCAGAATTTTAAAAGATATCTTTGAAAAGGAAAATAATTTTAGTGAAGCAAATATTTATTATCCGATAGAACAAGAGTTTTTGATAGATTTATTAAAAGATAATAAAACTTCATTTCCAAATAAAAAATTAAATCTATTAAGTTTATATATTCATAAATATGTCTCAAATTTTGGAACAGACTGGTTGAGGGTATTATTAGTAATGATAATTTTTGGATTTGGTGT
>JAMOTU010000070.1 GCA_027062165.1 Candidatus Altimarinota bacterium | reverse complement strand
TAAGCAGGCACCGTAATTACAGCTCTATCTATTTTTTCACCAAGATATTTTTCTGCATCTTCTTTAATTTTTTTCAAAATAAAAGCAGAAATTTGTTCAGGTTTATACTCTTTTCAATCAACTACTATTACTACTCATCCATCTTTTCATTCTTTTACTTCATAAGGAACATGTTTAATCTCATCTTGAACTTCAGAAAACTTTCTTCAAATAAATCTTTTTACTTCATAAATTACATTTTTAGGTTCAAGTACTGCTTTTCTTTTTGCCAATTTTCATACTAAAAGTTGATCTCATTTGATATAAACAACAGAAGGAGTTATTCTATCTCATTCAGCATTTGGTATAACTTCAGGCTTATCTCAAAGCAAATAAGCAGCTACTGAGTTAGTTGTACCAAGATCAATACCTATTACTTTTCCCATCTTAAATTTTATTTAAAATATAAAATAGCATCTATTGATATGTGATGCTATTATAGTTAGATTTATTTTATTTTCAAGATTAAAATATTTATTTGTTATTTAAAAATTGCTGCCAGATCTTTTCAATATTGTCTAAAAAGTACTCATCTCCAAAAACTATAAAATGTTTTATTATCTTATCATTTTTATTTAACAATTTCCTTTTCAATTGTCTATAAACATCTTGAAAATAAAATTCAGGTTCCAGTTTAGCTTCCCACATAGCACTAAGCAAATCACTAATTTTAACAAGTTTTCATAGCCTACCATCAAATGGTCTTAACATATATTCTCAAATTTCTTTCTTCAAATCATCAGAAAAAATTCCTAAAAGCTTTTCATCTACTAAATCTTTTTCTATATTATTTATTAAATCTTCCAATCAATCTACAGCTTTCTTAGTAGGAGCTACAATATCTCCTGTTAAAGCTTCTGGTATATCATGAAAAATAGATCTTAACAAAACCTCTAACAACTGAATGTCAGTCAACTTTTTAAACTTTCATAATAAATAAGATATACCAAACACTATATAAAGATGCGATAAAACACTAATTTTATAAATTTTCTTAAGTCTATTCCATCTATAAGAAAATTTCAATCTTTTAACTTGATCTATATAACTATTTATAAAACTAACCTTCTTACTATCTATTGAAAATCCTGCTAATCTGTTTAATTGGTTATTAATATTATTAATAGTTGCTCTATACACATTAAAATACATTTTTCCATTTATTTCTATTTCCTTTTTAACAGTCAAAAATTTAGCTAACTTTAATAACCTTTCCTCCGAATCATTTAAAAACTTTGTTTTATAAACTCTCCTAATATCTTCTTTTATATCATTTGGTAGTTGAAAACTATATAAAAACTTATATACCAAAAATTCCAATTTCTTATATATTTTTAAGTTTCTATTTTTAATTTCATTCTTTACGTAGGAGGTTATATCAGAATATATAAACGTAAAATAAGCCTTCCAAAAAATAAAAATATATATTTTCAATAAATTCACCTTCTTAAAATCTACCAAATAATATAAAACAGTAATATAATGTAGAAGCAAACTCAAATGTTCAGTTTCCACAAATTTTTCTATCCTTGGATAATTATTTCGCCTTTCTATAGTAATTCAATTGAAAAGTAAACGAATTAACCATCAAAGCATATTTACCATTAAGTAGTTTATAAAAACTATTTCAAAATTTAAAAATTTATTCCATAAATTCAACTCCTTGATTTCAGACAAAATAAAAATAATATACTTTCAATATTTAAAATATTAAATCAAAATTTGATGTTAATAAATCTATCTTCCGATAAAGTAGAAATTTTTCAAAATAATAACATTACAATTTTAGAAAAAAACAACCTAGAAAGAAATTTCCCACAAACTTTAAAAAAACTAAATCTACAGAAAAACAATAAAATTTATATCATAAATTGACCTTGAAGTTTTACTACATTAAGAGTATGAACATTAACTATAAATATAATCAATCGATTACTTAAAAAAAAATTAAATATATACAATACAAGCAAAATAGAACTTTACAAATTTTTAGTATGAAAAAATATCTTACCAACCAAGTGAATAATATATATATGACAAAGAAAAAAAGCACGACTATATGATTTTACAAAAAATACCTATGATTATATCTTATATTCTGAAATAAAAA
>JAMOTU010000069.1 GCA_027062165.1 Candidatus Altimarinota bacterium | reverse complement strand
ATTAAAAAAACAAAATTTATCTATGTTTTACTCAGAGTATATATATTTAATACAAAACAATATTTTATTTTTAGAACCAATTAAAGGTATCTTAAAACCTCAAAGTAAACTTATTTGGAATGCTATTGAAAAAGTTGTTAGTTAAAAGTTTTTAATATAAAAATTAAATAAAGAAATATTAAAATGTGTTTAATACTATACATTATAACTTTCTTTGTATTTACATTTTCGCTTTTTGTAAACATTTATATAAATATAGCCTATAAAGAAAAACTTGCAGATTGCTTTTTAAAGGATCAAGGATTTATAAGAAGTATATTTATAGGTCAATTTGGAATATTTATAAGGGAACTTATTTTTTCTTTTCTTCTAATTTTTTCCATAATAGACTATTTTTCCGCTTTAAATAAATATATGTTTATTTTTTCATTTTTATCTGCTGCCTTGACGGCGTATTTATTTAAATTTTTCTTTAACATTTTGAGAAAGAAAGTAAACGAAATTATAGGTATTGTTCATTTTCTTGGCTTTATACCTTTTCTTGTAAGTATATTTTTTGCAATTTTATATGTTTTTATTATTCTGAAGTTTGCATATGTAAAGGATATTATTCCTAGTTTAGATTTTGAAAGATATTTTTCCTATCTTTTAGAAAACTATTCTAAATGTGGAATTTTAGGTTATATAGTTATATTTTCCAAAGCTATGGATTATATAGTTGCTAATATATCTATATTAACTTTAAAATTTAGTAAAATTATTTTTATATGCTTTATATCACTTTTAGCATTTAAAGAGGGGTTGAAATTATGGATAATAAATCGTCTAATTTTCAATCTAATGGCGATAAGGGAAATAATAAAGAAAGTATAAGTAGTGGTATATTAAAAAGAAGTTTATTTTTTACATTTCTAGGGACAGCTTTTCTATTTTCTTTTGTTTTTATTTATAAAACTATAAAGGATAATTTTAGTCATGAAGTAAAAAAAGCTTTGCAAACACCGGAAGTTAAAACTATAAAAAAATATTATAGAGACTATAAAAAAGAAGCTTTAGAACTTATAAGAAAAAAAGAGCAGGAAATTATTAGTAAAGCTATTATTGATCCTCGTATTGAAGAGGAAAAGGAAAATTTAAAAAGAGATATTCATGAAAAAATTGAATATGAGATTAATAATTATTTTGAATATGTAAAAAAGCATAATGTAGAAAAATTTTTAGATTGGATGTATGCTTTTTCAACAGATTATATTTCTCTTTGCCTTAAAGCTAAAGATATGTTAAGTACTACTTTTAAATACATATATAATCTCTTAAGACACAGAGAATCCGAAGTTGCAAAAGATATTATTCAAAGAGAAATAGAAGAGAGGTTAGGAGGAGATACTTCCGAATGGGAAAAATATATACGAAAAAATATAAGAAAATATTTAATTAACGAAAATGATATAGAAAAAATAATTCAAAACAGAATAAATCCCTATGTTAACGAAAGAATCAAAGAGTACACCAAAAACGTTAGCAAAATAATTATAAGTAATTACTTAAATGGTTTAAAGGAAACAATAAAAACAAATTATCCACAACTTTCCGAAAGGGATATTAATGAGATTATAAATACCTTTTTAAGAAAATATAGCTCCTTAAGAGATGATGTTAAGGAAAAAATAGATTTACAAAATTCTATTCCTGATAGCATAAAGATTTCCGTCACTTATTTTATGGCTCCTATTGCTATAAGATCTTTTTATAAGGTTATTTCAAAAAATATAGAAAAAGAGATATTTACTAGTTTAATAAGAAGAGCTTCCAGAAAACTTTATATGAGACAGATATCAAAATTGGCATCTAAACTTACTCAGCTTGTTGTAGAAAATATTGGTAGAGTTGCAGTAAGTATACCGTGTTTAGTTACAGGAATATACAGTCCAATTTGTATTCTTATTGTTTTTGGAGGGACGGATGTTATTTTAAATAAAATTTACGAAGCTCTTACGAGAGAAGATACTAAAAAAGATATTTTGAATCTTTTAAGGGATATGGAATATAATTTAATAACTTACCTTGAAAATGTTTACGATAATGCAATAGAAAAAATATCTTTTGAGATCCCTGAAAATATATTTTTAAATCAAAAAATAAGCGATTTAATAGACAACTCTGA
>JAMOTU010000068.1 GCA_027062165.1 Candidatus Altimarinota bacterium | reverse complement strand
CTAAAAAGTATCACGAACCAAATCAGGTAATACCTTAAATAAAACTATACCTCACACCAAAAAGATTAAAGTTATAAGTACCAAAAAAATCTTTCATTCTATATTCCTATATTTCAAATAATCAGAAAAAATATTATTTAGTTTCTCTTCATTTAATTGTCCTTTTTGATATAATAAATAAACTTCTCTTAATTTACTTTTAAATTCTTTTTCACCATAATAACTTCTCAAATCATCTATTGCAATTTTAGATGCAAAATCAATATCTATTTTTCTCAAAATATCATCTGGCAAAACTTTATTCGATATGATATCCAACATTAAACTAATACTATCTTCTCTTTCAATTCAATATTTGTTCAAAAGCTCTAAAAAAGATTTAATAAATTTAAAAAAATCAATATCATTGTCGGAGTTATACACTTTAATAAAAAATTTTAACAAATCTTTGGATAATTTATCAAAATTTAAATTTGGATACTTTACTGATAAATTTTTCTCTAAATATTTTCTCAATCAATTTTGTAATTTCTTTTCTGCATCCTCATTATCATTATACAATACATCATGCCATAAATTAATTTCTAAAAAACTATAAACTGGACTAGTTATCAAATTCCTTGGATTAGGAGAAACCATATCATATGCTTTTGTCGAACTTCCAGAAGTTAAAATAATAACTAAAGATGCTGAAACAACAGAAATTATTTTCTTAAATTTTAAATTATTTCTTAAATAATTAACAACATTATTTTTCTTCTCCATTAGTTAAAGTACTTAATTTTTTAAAAATACCAACTACTCATATCATTGCTGCGTTATCCGTAGAATATATCTTTTTAACAGGTCTTATTACTTTTACTTGCTCTGATAACAATTTTTTACTTTTATATTTTTTAACAAGTTCTTTTACATATTCAAAAAGTCTATCATTAGCTGATACTCATCAACTAATTCATATAGTATTTGCTCAATAATTTATAGCAGCTTTCACTAATTTTTTACCCAAAACTTCTATTACTGATTCTTGGAATCTATACGATATATAAGAAATTATATTTTCATCTATATCAATCCCCCTTTTTTCTAGCTCTCTTAATAAATAATAAACTTGAGATTTATGTCAAGAGAAAGAAAATTCAAATTTATCAGAAGATAAAAATACAGGTTTGATTTTTTTATTTATCAAATTAATAACTTCTTCTGAAATCTTCTGGCTTCTATTTTCAGAAATTATCATCGCTTTATCAGAAATCCATGGTCCTCCCGGATATGGTCCTCCAAGCATTCTAGCTACTTTATCAAAAGCTTCCCCAGCCGCATCATCTAAAGTATATCATATTTTTATCACAGACAATTTTTCTTTCAATCACAGACTATCTTTATCTATATTACAGACATTATCTTTGTCAATCATCGAAAATTTTTTATCTTCTGCCAATCTTCTAAATCAATCTTCTGTAATCCTTGTAATGTAATATATCTCATTATGTCCGCCTGAAGCCGTTAAAACAACCATAGGTAATTTAATTTCATCTATATTTCTTTCTAAAAATAAAGAAAATATATGTCAGTGTATATGATTAACTTCAACTACTTCTTTATCCAAAAAATTTCACAAAGTATAAGCAGTTGTTAATCAAACTATTAACGAACCTGGAAGTCCTGGCTCAGCAGTAACACTTATAAAATTAGTATTTTCAATATTTTCTTTTCAAAATTCTTCTAATAAAATTAAAATTTTTTCTTCGTGTAATCTTGAAGCAACTTCAGGTACTACTCATCAATATTTTTGATGCTCTTGTGTTTGAGAATAAGAAAGCATTTTTTCTACTTCAAATCTTTTTCAATCAAATTTTACAATAGCAATTGATGTATCATCACAACTTGTTTCTATAGAAAAGGTTTTAACTGGCAAATCTCTTTTGAAATCTATTACTAAATCAAGGTTTAAGCACATTTTCTTGTGTATTCCTAGGTAAAAAAACATCAAATATCACTTCTGCTAATGCTAAAGTTCTATTTGATAAATTATAAAATCTCTTTTTAGCTACATTTATAATCTCATCTTTTCAATATAACTTTTCTAACTTTTTCCAATCTTCAATAGTTCAATATTCTAAAACTTTCAAAATAATATATTCTTTATCCCTTTGTAAATCAATATCTTTCTTATCTCGAAAGATATATTCTGAAAACATAATAAAAAAATTAAAATTAAAAATCTCTATCTATAGATTAAAGAAAAACTGCTTATTTTCAACAATATATATAATATTGATATTTTTTGACATTTAAATATTATCTTTTGGAAATCTTTAGTTTTAGCTATATTTATAAATGATTCGTAAAATTTGGGGATGGGCTACTTCACATCACAAAAATAATAATCTATTTCTACTGATAGTTTATTTTTCCTTTATATTATTAATTTTTTTTATTTTATTATTTTTTCATAATTTAATTAATATATACAACAAAAAAGTAACTTTAAATAATCTTTGAATAATTACATATTATTGGGACAAAAATCTATCAAAATTTATACTCACATTAGATAATCTACTAAATCCAAACATTAAATTTAACAAAAAAAAGGAAAATATCTTATTTATCCTAAACTACATTAAAACACACAATCTACCTAACTTAAATCAATTTAAAAACTATCAAAATTTTTATAACTTTACTAAAAAATTTATAATAACATACGGAGTCAATCCAACATATAAACTAATAGAACCTCCCAAAACTTATCTAATTATTTTAGAAAACATATGAGAGGTTAGACCAAATTGATGATTTTTTGGATCTTTTTGAGTATTAAATATTACAAATTCTTGATTTGATATTAAAATTTTAGATAGCTATTATCCAGTTTATGTCAATAGAATAAATTTACCTATTAGTTGAAACTATATTAAGACTCTTCTTTGAAAAAATTATATTAACTTTATATCTCCAAATATATTTTGATTTACAAATACAGATTGAAAAAACATAGCTAAACTATATGAAAAAACTTTTAATAAAAAGGTAAACGGAGTAATCTTTGTAAAATCTTTTTTATTTGAAAAATATTTTCCGAAACTAAAAAACAAAATCTACGAATGGCAATTCATTAACGCTAGTATTGATCTTATTAGATGAAAAAAAGAACCTTTCAAAAAAGAAATCTATCTTAAGCAAATAAACAACTTTTTAAAAGAAAACAGAAAAGAAATAATTTCAGACATACTCAAAAATCGAAATCAATTAATTAAAAATTGATATATTCAAATTTGGATTCCTACCTTAGAAAAAAATTATAAAATTAAAAATCTTTTAGAAAAGAATAATTTAATTTTAGAAAAAAAAGATAATTGTTTTTACTTTTTTGACTATAACTTTTGATACAATAAAATTGACAGATTTTTACAAAAAGAAGTATATATATCAAAAAATTGAAAAATTTTATTTGAAGTCCATAACAACAATAAATTATGTCTTTCAAAAAAAGAAATCGACAAAATAAAATGAGGAAATATTAAAATAAACTATTTTCTAAATATACCTCAATCCTATATAAACTTTATAAAAAAGCTGGAAAAAAAATATAAAATTAAACTAACACCAAGAGAAAAACATATCTTATGACTTACTCCTAAAGTAAAAAACAAATGAATAATATGGCTTCCAAAAAGTCTATGATGAAATTTTATAATTTATAATTACAAAATCAAAAAAAATCGAAGTGAAACTAATCTTTCAATACCTTTAACCAAGCAGGAATATAAAACAAAGTAATTAAAGTTCCAAAAATTAAACCTCCCATAAAAGACATTGCCAACGAACCCCAAAGCTCATCTTTGATAGCCAAAGTTATTAATCCCAATACAGTTGTAAATGTTGTCAAAAACACAGGTCTTAATCTTGAATTTACTACTTCCATTAAAATCTCATCTTTTGACAAACCACGATTTTTACTTTTTAATTGTAAATATCTTTCTACAAGTAAAATTGCATTATTAACACCTACTCAAATTAAACCAAATACTCAAAGTTGAGCAGGAAAACTAAATGGTAAATTAAAAAATAACAAAAACCAAAAAGTTCATATCAAAAGAAGTGGCAAAATACTATAAACTACCATAGAGTATCTAATATTTCAGAAATTTCAAACTAGTACTAAAAACATTAAAAACATTCATACAGCAAAAGCTATTTTTAACTGCGACATAGCACTTTTCATATCTTTAATATCTGCTGAATAGAACAATTTTACTTCTGGATAGTTTTTTATTATTTTGTCTATTTGTTTTGTAATACTTCATAAAGTAACATCTGGCTTTTTAAAGGCAGAAACTTTTAAAACTATCCAACTATCTTCAGAAGAGTAAAATTTAATTTTAGGTAAAATTTTAATAGATTTTATAATCTGTCATAAATAAATATTTGTTCAAGGTAATTTTATATTTTGCCATTTATGTCAAGTTAGGATAAGATAAGATTTTATATAAATTGGATCCTCATATAAATCATTATATTTTCAAATAGGAAGTCAATATCACTTATAAATTTTTTCATTTTGTAAGATAGAAAACAAAAACTGATTTACTTCATTAACATTTAAACGATATTTAACTATTTTATCTATATCATATACAATATTTACTTTTCCATTTGAATATTCTAATGAAGTAGTCCAACCATAAGTTCATGGTATCTTTTCTAGTTCAGGTTTCATCATTTGATAATTCTTTAACAAAATCCCTAATTTATTATCAATATTATCACTACTGTTGACAAATCCACTTACTACTAAAGAAAATTGTACCTCTCTTCAAGCAGAAGGACTATTTTTCAAAATAAACGCATAAATATCCTTAATATTCTTAGCTAAGTTTCTATCTGACGAAACAAATTTCTTAAGTCTATTATCTAAATCTTGATAAATATATACTGCATTTTGTTCATCAGAACGAATATCATAATCAATAAGCTTAACGTTAATAGTAGAAATATCAGGATTAAAACTGTTAAAATAAAAAAATCTCTGTAAAGGTAAAAAAACAGTCTTATTACCCACATCTACTTGGATATTTTCTACAATACCAGGCCGTTTATCATCAAAATATTTTTTAACAAAATTATAAATTTTAGCTGTATATTCCCTATTTTTCTCTAAAGTAGTATCAGGTTGATATTCTATATTGACATAAATATTATTTTTATCAGTTGCAGGCAAAAAATCCATTGATCAAAACTTTACAAACAAAAACAAACTTACAAAAAACAAAAGCCAAAAACTAATAATAACTTTCTTAGGATTTTTTAATACTATCTCTAAAATAGAATCTAACAAATAATACACCTTACTAAGATTATTAGACTTAGGCTTGTCAATATTTGTTCTTTTATCAAAATCACTTTTATTTTTAAAAATCATCAATAAAATCACTGGTAAAAATAGCCAAGCTACAAGTATAGAAATAATTAAGGTAACATTTACAGCTACTGGCAAATATTTTATAAATTCTCCTACTCTACCAGCCAGTGCTAATCAAATAGGTACAAACATCACTATAGTAGTAAGATTACCAGCCAACATAGCTTGCCAATAAGTCTTTATTGAATAATCTATCGCATCCAAAATATTTCACTTAAATTTAGAAAAATACTCTTTTATTCAATCTACTATTACTATAAGATTGTCTACCATTATTCACAAAGTAAGCACCAGAGAAAAACTAACAACACTATTAAATGTAAATCCTTTCCACCAAAAATAAATAAAAACTAACAGATAAACTAAAGGAAAAGCTAAAAACACTCAAAATGCATATTTAAAACCTAAAAATATAAACAAAACTATCAATATTATCAATGCTGTCTGCCGAAAATTTTCAATAAACGTATTAAAAACTCTTTTAATATCATCTTTCAAAGAATATATATATACTACTTTCAATCAATTTTTCTCAAAATAAGGATTTAAAGAATTCAAATAATCTTTTATTTTTTTTATAAGAACAAGCATATCTGTTCAAGGCACTTTATATACATAGAATCAAATTGCAGGAGCACCATTTACAAAAGATAATTTTTTAAAAAAAGGAGCATTTATATTTACTTGTGCTATATCCTTTACATACAATACTTTTCAAGACAGATTAATAACAGATGTATTTTCTATTTGCGTTTTTATAAACTTAATTTTTTCTATAAGATTACCTGACAAGTCAGTAGGATAAGTAGAAAAAACAAAAGAATAAAGTTTTTTATTTAATATTTTCAAATCTCATCAAAATTTCACACTTTCTAATGACAAAATTCAAATCAAATTTTGATAATTTAATCACAATTTCTTAATTTTATCATAATCAAATTTAACTTCTATTTGAGGAACATATCATCATATAACATCAACTCTATTAACTCAAGGAATCTTTTCAATATCATCTTTTAAAAATCTAATTTTATCATACAATTTCTTTATATCTTTATCTCAAACTACAGAAAAAACTAATACAGGCATATCAACAACATCTACTCTTTTTATCAAAATTTTGACATCTTTTGAAAAATCAACAGAAGCTTCATCAATAGCAGACTTTAAATCATTATAACTATCCGTAAAAGGAGTTCATCTTTCAAACTCTACAGTTAATATTCAAACATCATCAGCTGAAAGACCTTTATAAGTAGATACGTGTTTAACTGTAGCAATCTTCCTTTCTAATTTTTTAACATACTGAAGATATATTGTTTTAGCATCATTTCAAGGTGCTTGAACAGCTACTACATAAAATGGCAAATTTACCTGAGGTATTGCTTCCTTTGGTAATTTGACGAAAGCAACTACTCAAAAAATGTAAATAAAAACTATAATAAATATTAACAATATCTTATTATGTTGAAAAAATTTTTTTATCATACTTACATACATTTAAAAAATAAATCTACTTACAAATTATATCTTTTTGTGTAATACCAGATAATATTTCTACATTTTCTAAATCAGTCTTTCATATTTCAACTTTTTTTAATACTACTCAAGTAGCAGTCTTAACCTTCAAATAATAACCATCTATATGAGATATTAAATAATCTACAGGTATTGCAATCTTTTGCTTTTCTTTATTATTAGGTATAATCTCAACATTTATTTGAGTCCATAATGGTAAATCTAATCAAGAAATAGTATCAGTTTCATAAAGATAATTGTCAGTTACAGGATCTTTATAAGGTAATTTATATTTTATTTTCGTTACAAATTTTTTCCCATTAACTTCAAAAAAGACATCATCTCATATATTTAATGGTTTATACGAAGAAATTTGTAGTTTTTTTCATTTATTTTTTTGTAACAAAACACATAATAAAGTTGTAGGACCTACTTTGTCATTAACAGAAACATTTTTTTTCTGAATCACTCAATCTATTGGAGAATATAATATTTGTGGAGATAAATTTATTTGTATATTTTTAATACTAGTTTTTATCTGAGTTAGTTGGCTATTCAAATTATTTAATTGTATATCTCTTTGTTGTTTGATAGAATTTATCTGATTTTTTATATTTTTCAAATTTGTTTCTAAAGTAATGATTTGAGAATTTAACTGATTAATCTGAGTATCTAAACTTAAAACTAGATTATCTAATTTGTTTCTTTTTATATTATCAATATTTGTTTTAATGTTTATTATTTGAGCTTCTACAGAATTTATTTGGACATTATAGTTTGACTCTGTAGTTTTCTTAGTTTTCAACAAAGTAGCATAATTGTTATTTAATGCAATCAAATTGTTTTGTAATGCTAAAAATTGATTATAATATCAATCTATCATACTTTGTGGGAAAAAAGGAGAAGAAACACTATCTTTTACCGACCTTTTTACCAAATCTAAAAAATTTATTACTTGAGTAGCAAAGACATTTACTTCCTCATCAGACATTTTTTTAATATTAGAAAATTTATAATTAAGTTTTCTCCATTCATTTTTAACTTTCTCCTTTAAACTAGTATTTTTAGCAGAAAGATAATCTTCAAAAGCATCATTTTTGTGTTTATTTTTATCACTTATTCCCCGAAGCTCATCTACTTTTTCTAAAGTATCTCAAATAAGCACTTGTATTTGTTTTCTAAGATTAGTTATATTTTCTTGTATCTTTTGTAAATCACTTTGTTTAGATTTAATTAAATTTTCTTTATTTTGTTCTAATTTTACAAGTTGATCTTGTAAACCACTTAATTGTAGTTTTAAATCAGATATTGAGTATTTCTTTTGTTGTTTTAGATTTTCTAAATTTTGTTTCAAAATTTTAAGCTGTTTCTCTATAGAATCTTTTTGTTGCTCTAAATTTTTAAGTTGAATATCAAAATTTTGTTTAGTAGAATTTATTATCTTTTCCAAATTTGTTTTTTGAGTTATCAAAGATTGTTTTTGATTTATTAGATTTTTTATATTTGGATCATTGTAATCAGGATAAATTTTAGCTAAAACTTCTCATTTTTTGATATGAGATCCTTCATCGCATTTTAAATATTTTACTATTCATCACTTTGTAGCTATAATTCCAACTTGAGAAGTAGAGATTACTTTTCACACTAATTTTAATTTGCCATTACTAATTCAAGATAGCTCTAAAGGATCTATACAAATAGATTTTCAATTTTCTTTAATTTCTTTCATATTTTCTAAATTCTTAACATTTTTTCTTTCCAATCATACAAAAATCCCTCCTACAATAAATCATAAAATAATTAATATTAAAATTTTACTTCTCATCGCTTCCTTCTTCTAAAGAATTAAAAATATTTTCAAAAAGTTTTAAATGTTTTTTAACTTCTTCTACAGGCAAAACTACTAATCAATCCTGAGATGGAGAAAAAATTATAACTTTATCTCAAGGTTTAAGATTAAAATCCTGTCTAGCCTCTTGAGGAATCACTACTTGTCCTTTTGGCCCAATCTTAGTAATTCAATAAATTTTCATTATTAAAAAATTACTGGTATAAAAAGTTATACCAGTATAACTAAAAATATGATAAAATCAATATTAAATCAAAATCTATGCAACAATATTAACATATACTTTTGTTATCCATCTAGTGAGATACAAATTGGTTATCCAGTCTAAAACTTTTTTAAACTCTTGCTCAGTCAAATCCCCTTTTAAGTATTGTTCCATTCTGCTGAGAAAATCAAAATACGCTCACAAAATATTGTGTTTCAGATATTTTTCATAATAATCTAATTTAATGTTTTCTAATTTATTTATTTTTCTATATTGCTTTTTATCTCTAAAATACAATATTACTTTATTAAAAGTATTTTTAAATTTATCTCTCATATCTTTTTTACTCTCAGATCTCCATAGTTCTATATTTGTATTTTTTAAATCCTCTTCAAATTTATCTAACAAAACTTCTAATAGCTTTTTATAAAATTCTCTATTTCTATGTCTATAATTTAGTGCCCATAAATATCAAATTTTAATAAGTCAATCAATTAAATTAGTAGATCTCAAAATAAAATCTTCTATATTTTCTTCTAAATTGGCAGAAACAATAAGATCAAAAATTTCCTCTGGTACAGGATCAAATACACTATCTCTTTCCAAAGCCGAATATCATAATAAAGACTTCCTA
>JAMOTU010000067.1 GCA_027062165.1 Candidatus Altimarinota bacterium | reverse complement strand
TGGGATATACCGGCTCCCCTGAACAAGTGATGGGAAGGAGGTAGTTTAGCAGTCCACCAACCCCTTAGCATTAACTTCTTATAATGATAATAAAATAAATTTCAATTGATTTTATAGGTTTTTTTATTAAAAATATATTCAACTACAAAAATTGAATTAAAAAATTTAAATTTTTAGACAATAAATATAGTTACAAATGGCTTCAAGAACAAACAAACGTGGTATAGCTAAGAAAAAGGCACAATTAGCTAAGCAAGCAAAAAAAAGACCTAAAGGAGCTAAGAGATTTGAATATCCAAAAAGAAAACTAGACATAGAAATGTGAAAACAACTTGGAGTAATAATAGCTAAAACTAATCCTAAATGAAATACTTATCATCGGTTTGCTAAATGAAGAAAAGTATGTTGGGAAACAAGACTAAGAGTGGATCCAGATGGTTATAGACTTATAAAATCTCCTTCCGGTAGCTTAGAATTTGTAGAAGTACCTATATCTGGATGGGTTAGAAGAAAACTGATGAAAATGGTGAGGAGAAGATAGTTTTTATTTGTAAAAAATCAAAATGATTAAATATTTTATGTTTTACATAATAATCATTTTTATTCTAATTACTCTATATGCTCTTTTAAAACTTCATTACAGAAGACTTTTTTTCTATTTACAAAATTTATTAGATGAAATTTTTTTTGAAATCAGTATATTTCTTTATAAAGAAAAAAATATAATTCCGAAATTTGAAAACCTAATAGAAGTATTATATTTACCAAAAGAAAAATTTATAAAATGATTTCATCATGAACCAGAAGACTTTTTACTATTTTGGCAAGACTATCAAAAAAATCTAGAAGACTTATCTAAAATTTTAAACAAACCAATTATAAATATTGAAGTTATTTCTAAATTGTCAGATACACTAAAATCTTTATTAAATATCAAAAAATTATTAAAATTTTTAGAGATTATTTTATGCGTTTTAAGTTTTGGAATCTTTTGTATTTTTAAAAAACTAACAAATGATTAAAAGTGCTTGATGAATAGTATATTATGAAGATGAAAAAGGAAATCCAAAATTTCTAATACTAAAAAGATATGCTCTTTCAAAAAAAATAGAATGGATTGCTCCTAAATGAAAAATAAAACCAGGAGAATCTCCTATAGATACTGCCATAAGAGAAGTTAGCGAAGAAACAGGCATAAATCCTAAATATTTAAAACCTGAATGATTTGTTGGAGATCTAGAAATTCATTTAGAAAGTGAAGATAAATGAAAATTTGATAAAAAAATTACTTATTATTTACTAAAATACACTTGAGACCCTAACCAAATCTATATTCCTCCTAAAGAAGGATATTTAGGAATATACAAATGGGCAAGTATTGATGAAGTATTAAATCTTGTATCGTATCAAAAATTAAGAGAAATCTTTTTTAATGCTTACCAAAAAATCTTATGAAAAAATTAAATATCTTAGATGGTTCATGATATATTTTCAGAGCTTACTACGCTCTTCCAAAACTTACAAACGAAGAATGAGAAAATATAAATGCTATTTATGGCTTTTTTAGAATGTTGTTTTCTATCTTAAAAGAAAAACCCGACTATTTAGTAATTGCATGGGATAGTCCTAAACCTTCTATAAGAAAAAAAATATTTCCAGAGTATAAAGCAAACAGACCAAAATTGCCAGATAATTTCAAATGGCAACTTACTACAATACATAATATAATTGAGCAAATCAATATTCCAGCTTTAACCATACCTTGATATGAAGCCGACGATATCATTTATTCTTTAGTAAACAATTTAGCATCTCCCAATATAACCATCAACATATTATCAGCAGATAAAGACCTACTTCAATTTTTAGAAAAAGGTAATATCACTATTACTGATCCTCAAAGATTAAAAAAAATAAATCAATTAGACTTTATAAAAAAATACTGATTTAAACCTCAATATATAGTTGATTTTTTAGCATTAGTATGAGATAGCTCGGACAATATTCCTTGAGTTAGATGAATATGAAAAAACACTGCTACAGAATTAATTAAAAAGTTTTGAACAATAGAAAATATTTACAATAATTTAGACAAATTAGACCCTAAAATAAAAACTCTCTTAGAAAAATGAAAAGAAGATGCTTTTAAATCGAAAAAACTTATAAAATTAATACAGATTCCGGAAATTAAAAATATAAATATAGAAAACTTTAAAATAAATCCAAATTTTGACAAAATAAAAGAAATTTTAATCGATAAATTTCACTTCAAATCATTAGAAAAAACTATTAACGAACTAAAAAAAATATATTCCCAAAATCAACTAACTTTATTTTAAATAATTAATTTTAAATCAAAAAAGGCCTCTTAAAGAGGCCTTTTATAAATTTTAATAATTAAATATCGAATTATTTTCCATTAACAAATCTTTTAAATTCAGAACCTGCTTTAAATGTAGGTAATTTCATAGCAGGAATTTTGATAGTTTCTCCTGTTCTAGGATTTTTACCAGTTCTAGCTTTTCTCTTAGATACCTTAAAAGTACCAAATCCCTGAATTCTTACTTCTCCATCTTTCTTTACTCCCTCCATAACAGCTTCTACAAAAGCATTTACACAATCATTAGCCATTCTTTTAGAGATTCCTAATTTTTCAGCAATAGCTGCAACTAATTGAGTTTTTGTCATTTGATATTTTAGTTAAAATCTAAATAATGATGACACTTTTATATTAAAGTAGTTATTAGCTATTTCAAGACATTTAAAATAAAAGTCACAAATACATATATATACTATTTGTTAAAATATAAGATAAAATCCTAGATTTTATCAGTGCATTAATCTTAGAGTTGACATTATAACTTTTTATTGTCTAATATAAGTTTTAACTTTTTCAATCCCCTTGATATTCTTTGTCTAACTACATCATTTGTTATTCATAAAAACTCAGCTATTTCATCATTGGATAAGTTATCTACATATTTTAATATCAACACTTGTCTATATATATCTGGTAATTTATGGATTGCATCTTTTATCAATTCTAATTTATAATTTTTATCTATCTCTTCAAATAAATTTTCCGTATCTTCTATAATATCTTCAATTTGTAACTTATCATCTTCTAAATTATTTAATTTTAGCTCTGAAAAATTATATAGCTTTTTAGATTTAAAAAAATCTTTTAAAATATTTTTTAATACAAACCAAATCCATCTTTTAAAACCAATCCTGTCTGTTGGTATTCAATCTCTATTATTCCAAATCTTAAAATAAAAATCTGATAAAATATCCTCAATGTCATCATCCTCTAAAAAATATACAGACTTAATCCAACGGAAAAAGAAATCTACTGTCTCTATATAAAACTTATTAAATGTTTCATTATCTCAATTTTTTAATTTTAATAAAAAAGTATTGTCATACTCTAATATACTCATTAACTTTATCAAAGTAAAAATACTAAATATTTAATTTTACCATATTCTTTTTTCTTTTGAATCTTCAGTTTCTAGCTCTTTTTTCAAAAATTCTTTAAATCTAAAATAAAAATTATAATCATAATCTTTTATAATCTCAACCATTTCAAATACATAATCTGACAACTTTTTAAAACGAACAATAGCATCTTCACAATTACCAGCTGCTTCATTTAAATAATTAATTTTTTTTTGCAAAACCTTTATTTGTTCTTTTAAAAATTTATTTTGTTTATTTAATTCTTCATTTTCTTCTTTTACCTGGCTAAGCTTTTTAGAAACTTTTCTCAAAGAAATTATTAAACGATCGACTAAAAACTTATTTCCACAAATAATTCTACAGATTACAAATCATAATCCAAATCATACAATAAAACCGAAAACATTCAAAAATCCTCCCATGTTTATTTAAAAAATAGTAAACGGAATAAACCAAATAGGATAAAAACTTACAATATTATCTTTAATATTTTCAATATCTTCAATTTGATATAAATCTCATTTGATTTTTAAAAAATCATTATAGCTATTAAGTAAATAACATTTACCTAATATTTTTAAACTACTACATTTATAATTTTTTCATAAGTTTAAAAAAATAATCCTTTGTTTCTTTTTACTAATAACTTCTTTCAATGTATCTAACTGTTTTTTATCTATATTAAAATCAAAATCCGATAAAAAAATTCATATATCTCCTGTTGAAGAATAATAAGCAAATTTTCTTAATCCATCATACCGATTACTACCTTGGCTAAACTGCTTCCAGTCTAAACCAGACAATATAGTAAAATATGTTTCTAAATCATTAGTAGGCGGAATATAATAATATCATTTGTTAGCAAAAACTACTAATCATCGCTTATATCACTCAGAAATCAAATTATTAATAATCAACTTTTCTAGATTTATTTTTATAACTTCACGTCCATATTTTCAAATAATAGTAGTTTTTCACATAGATTTGGAAAAATCTGCAACTATCACTATATTTCAAAATAAATCCTTATCGTAAAAATTTATGCTTTTAGCTAAGTTAATTAATCAAAACAAAACAAAAATCAACACAACTATTTGGGAAAAAACAAAATATTTAAAATATTTCAAAAGCATTACATATCTTTATATTTATAAATCTCCATACCATTTATCATTCAAGGTATATTTTGAGCAATAGTAGAATGCACTATCAAAATTTTATCATCAATGTTAACATTCCCTCTTAAAACAACTTTTACAATCTCCTTTCACAAAGTCTTTATCTTCTCATAATCAAATCAATCACTAATTTTATAAGCTTTTACCCCCCATAAAATATTAAGATATTTAAAAGTTTCATCTGATTTAGTGAAAGCTATTATAGGAACAGAAGGCTTCAAAGTAGAAAGTCTTGTAGGAGTATATCCTGTTTCAGTAGGACATATTATAGCTTTTATATCTAAACTTTTAGAAGTCTTATAAGCTTGCCATATTATATAATCAGTAATCTCATTTCATTTATCAATATACAAATCATTATAACCATAATCTACATCTACTATATCTTGATTACTTAAAATAATATTATTTAATCGCTCCAAAGTTTCTCCTACAAACTTCCCAACTGCTGTTTCTTCCGATAACATAAAAGCATCTACTCAATGCTTAATATTATATACAACTTCATCAACCTCAGCCCTTGTAGGTACAGGACTAGAAACCATAGTAGGTAATACTTGAGTAGCGACTATAACAGGTTTTCAATACATATTACATTTTTTTATAATATCTAACTGAACTCTTGTTAAATTTTCTAATGGAATAACTGCACCTAAATCTCATCTAGCTATCATTATTCAATCAGAAAGTTTGATAATATCATCAATATTTTCTAAAGCATCTATTGTTTCTATCTTGCTAATTATTTTAATATATTCTCATCAATTTTCAGATAAAAATTTTCTTAACTGCAAAATATCATTAGCATCTCTTACAAAAGATACCGCAATAAATACAATATGATTTTTTATAGCCCATAATATTCAATTCTTATCTTCTTCTGTCAAAAAATCTAACTTAGGAGAATATCATTTAAAATTTACAGACTTATTAGGTAATATTTCCGAACCCATTAAAACTTTCGCAACCAATCTATCATCTTTTACAGCATCTACTCTTAATACTACCTTATTATCATCAATTATTAATATTACTCCTTTTTTTATCTCTGATAAAAAAGGATAATCTATATAAATATCATCACTTTCTACCATATCAGGCGAAAAATAAATATCAATTTTTTTTCTTTTAGAAATATCAATAATATTAGAATTTTTAACTCTAACTTCTGGTCCTTTTGTATCAAACATTATAGCCTTTGATGCATCTATTTTACGAATAATTTCAACATACTTTTGAGCCTCTGGCAAACCTCAATGAGATAAATTTATTCTAAAAACATCTACATAATTAACAAATCTTTTTAATATAGTTTCCTTTTTTAAAGAAGGTCAAATAGTCGCTACAATTTTTCAAAAACGAAATGAACCATTCATTTTTTTCTACTACATATAATTTAAAACTTTAACACCAAATTTTTCTATATCTTGAACAAGCTTTTTCTTTTTTAATTGAATTTTTCATTTTTTGTCTGTAGTAAATTTATATATATCTTGTCATATTTTAACCAAAATATCTTTATTTGCTAATTCAGATCAAAAATCCAATATTATAACATCTTTCTTTCATTTTTTCTTCTTTTCAATTTTAAAATCCACTAATCCTTTTCAGTCTTCGATATCTTCTAAATTTTTTACATTAATAGAAACTCATAAGCTTCTTTCTAACTCAGAAATATTTTCTCAACCTTTTCATATCACCTGACCTCTTTTATTAGAAGGAATATATATCTTTATACTATTATCTCCTTCTGGTTTTACAATTATAGGAAAATCATACAAATCAGATAAATACTCCTGCAAATATCTAGCAGCATATTCTTGTATAGGAGAACTTTTTCTTTTTTCAATTTGTGAAATAGGAACCACAACTACTTGCTCTCCATAAGTATATATTTCATATAACACTTCTTCAGTGTAAAAATCATATACTTGTATTACCGGACGAGCTAAATCTTCAGATTGCATTCACTCTGGAACTTTCACCACTTGTTTTAATCTTAATATCTGATGTATATTACCTCATTTAATAAAAATTACAGTATCTACTACCTGAGGAATAACTCACATTTCTATAGTTCACAGAAATCTTTGTACAGAATCAATTGGATTGGTAGCATGTATTACTCAAACTAATCATATACCAGCTAATCTTAAATCCTTAAATAAAATAAAGTCTTCTTGATTTCTAACCTCGTCATATATTGTAAAATCTGGCCTAGACAAAAGCAATATATCTCTTATTTCACTATGAGGAGCATAAGAAAAACTATATTGAGTTACTTCATCAGGAACCAACAAATCCCTAGGAGACTCAATTGTTTTTACTATTTTTTTCTGTTTCACATAAAACTCAACTAAAGCTTGAGCAAAGGTTGTTTTTCATTCTCCGGGAGACCCAGAAATCAAAATTCCTTTTGCTCTATCTCTAAACAAATCTAGTACTTCCTTAGGTAAGTCATAATCTTCAATAGTTAATTTTTTTACTGGTTTAACAACAGTAATTTCTATTCAATCCGATAAAGGTGGTAATACTATCACTGTTCTATAAGGTCAAATTTGTAATACTTTTGAAAAATTTTTATCTATCTCTAAAAAACTATCAGATTTTTCTTCTACTTCTTTATACAAATTATTAATCAAATTAAGCAAATAGGTTTTTGTAGGCTTTTCCTCTAAAATTTCTGTTTCCCAATTTCAAGGCTTTCATTTTTTTCTCATTATATGAACTCCTTCCTTAAAATGTACTGACATAGTACTTTCATCAAAAAATTGATCCAATATATAACTCATCTTGATTTTTATATGAACTTAAATAAAAATTTGACTAATAAATTTAAAAATATATAATTTTAAAAATTATTATTTCATAATAATCATTTTATCTTTATTTTCAATGATTTAAAAACCTAAATTTGAATTAATGTTCTACAAATTTTCTATTTTAATACCTCAAAATGAAAAAGTTAAAAATTTAATAAAAACAGATCAAAAAACTTGAAATTCTATTCAAATTATATTTGAAATAAATGATCCCCTTGAACTAAAAAAACTGTTAAACAAAAAATGACTAGTAGTATTATCTACAACTCCTTTTTCTGAAAATATAAATAGTTTTGGTAGTATATTAGTAAAATTATCATTTGAAGATTTTAAAAATTTAACAGCTTATCTTCCTGCAAATAGTTTAAAAGATGCAATTCAAATATTAGAAATTTTAAATTTTCAACAAAATATCACTTACTTAAACAATGTATTAAAACCTTTACCAGAAGAAAAAATAAAAACATTAATAAATCAAATAAAAAAACAACAAATCAAAATAGAAACAACAAAATCAAAACAAAAAGAAAAAACAGAAAAAAACGAACTTTTGAAATTAAGAGAATTTATCGATGAAACAATTAAAGACTGAAATAAAATAATAAAACAATATAAAAATTTCGTCTCTCCTAAAAAAATAAGGGAATTAGAAAATCTTTTATGAGAATTGTTGAAACTAAAAAAAAGTACAAATATTGAGAAACTAACAAAACTACTAGAAACAACTCTTCAATTAATGGAAAATATAGAATTGGAAGGTATAAATAGACAAAAAGAAATTGAAAAGAAGAAATTATTAGAAGATACATTATCAGATTTTGATATATTAGTAGAAATAGAAAAATATGAAAAAGCTCAAAAATTAAAAAAAATAAAAAATATAAAACCTTCCCTTCATGAACAGTTTTATCAAATTTTTTGAAAAGTTGGATTATATATTGTATTACTACTAAAAGAATTTAATTTAAAACTAAAACATTTAGATAATTATACATTTTGAATAACAGAATATATTCAACTATTTTATATTTTTGTAAATATATGGCTTATTTTTTATTTATTTTATATTAAATTTACAAATCAACTATCATTAGTCAATTTAGAAAATTATAATCTTATAGGATGAATTTTTTATTATTTGATAATTTTTAATATCTTTTGATTTATTTTCTGGATTTTAAAATTCTTCATTAGAAAAAAACAATTTAAAATACTGTTAGCTGTTTTTATAGGTTCAATTATAATAGGTTATATCTTAAAATATATAATTTTATCAACTTTCGCTTTGCCTATCTAATGCTAGCAATATTAATTTTTTTCCATATCTTATTTATAGCTTATTTTATATTTGTATGAACTTGGTACTTTAGTATAGTACCACTATTTTTTTTGTTGTTTATCATTTTTAACCTTGGAGATGACTTTGTTAAAGATAAAAGTCAGTTTTTAAAAGATTTTTTTATCAAAAATCTTTTTGTTATCTGACGATTAAGTATAAACGTAGGTATCTTATTAATTGGAAAAAATTTCTTTTGACTGATAAAAACTTATCAACTGATTCTAGTTATAAATATTTTCTTTTTTATAATTTCTAATACTATCAATTGGAAAGATTGATTATTATTTTCCCATATAGGTTTGTACTTTTGGGAATTAACATTTCCATTATATCTAGCTAAAAATTTGTCTACTTCTAATGTATTTTATTTATATCACTACTTTTGCTTGTTAAATTTTTGAATATACACATTTGTATTATTTATAATCTGAACATTCAAAAAAATCTCCAATAATATAAAATGATTATGGTTTTTGTTTTTAAACTTAGTAATAATCAACTTTATCTATATTTTCTTTTCTAAAAAAAACAGTTATTTAAGTTTAGTATATACTCAAATTTATTTATTACTTTTATTTTTTGTACTTAGCCTAATAAAAAAATGGTACTTAATCTATGATAAAAAATCGAAAAAAGAAGGAAATAAAGAAGATAAACTAACAAAAATATTAAATTGAGAAAAAGTTTTTACAAAAAAAGAAAAAAAATTAAACTTACAAGAATTAATAAAAGACCTACGAAATTTTATTGCTTGATTACCAGAATATATCAAATTATGATTATGACTAATAAATCTTATAATTATACTTATACAAATTTTTATATTTGCCAAACATATTAACTATACTTGAA
>JAMOTU010000066.1 GCA_027062165.1 Candidatus Altimarinota bacterium | reverse complement strand
TCTAGTTGAGAAAATAATTGATTCATTTGTTCTTCAAATTTTTTTATTTCTTCAAATGGGTCTTCATTGTTGTCTATTTGAGGCAAATAGAATAAATCTTTAGGAATTTGTGTAAATTTTTTTTCATTTTGTGATGGTGAATTATTTTGAAGTGTTTTGTTATTTGTTGATTTTTCGGAAATTTTAATTAATTTATTTTCCAATTGATAAATTTCATTTTTTAACTTTTGATTTTGATAAGATAAAAATCCTATTACAATTAAATCTATCCCTATCATACCTAAAAGTATTGCTAAAAAAATTTTTTCTTTTTTCATGTTATTAAATTTATAATAAACTAAAAATTATAGTTTGCTAATATTGAAATTTAACCTTAAAAATTTATAATTCAAGGGTATTTTTAATAATTTAATTTTTAATAATGGTTAATGTTGTTAAAAAATTAAAGGATGCTTTTAAAATATATAAAGATGAAATAGAGAAATTATGAATTAAACATATTTATGTATTTGGTAGTTATGCTAATAATACTTATTCTGCAAATTCGGATATTGATGTTTTAATAGAGGCAGATACGGATAATTTAACGTGGGATATATATTGATTGTTTTATGATATAGAAAAGAAAGTAAATATAAAATTGGATATTTGATTTTATGATTCTTTGAAAGATAGTATTAAAAGATATTTAAAGAAAGAAGATTTAATAAAATTGATATAAAATACGATGTTAGATAAAGAAAGGCCGTTTATTTATTTGATGCGAGTTTTAGAAAGCATTGAACTTATTGAAGAGTATGTAAAGGATATTCGTAATATAGAAGAATTTAGAAATGATAAAAAATCAATTGATGCTGTGTTAATGCAACTTATACATATTTGAGAAACTATTAATAAATTTTATAAAAAATATTGAAATCAATATATTTTAGAAATACCTTATAAAAATATTATTTGATTTAGAAATTTTGTAGCACATGATTATTTAGGTATAAACATAAATATAGTATGGAATATAATAAAGAAAGAGTTGCCTAAATTGAAAGCTGTTATTAAAAGTTTTTTAAAATCTAATTGATATAATAATGGTTTATAGAACTCATACATTAGATCAGATAGATGAAAAATTGATAGGACAAGAGGTAATAGTTAGTGGTTGGGTTAATTCTACAAGAGATCATTGAGGAGTTATTTTTGTAGATCTTAGAGATAGATATTGAAAAGTGCAAATAAAAGCTGATCCTCAAACTACACCTGAAAATATAATGAATATTTTTAAAAAACTTAAAGATGAGTATGTTATTAAAGTAAGATGAAAAGTGATCGAAAGACCTGCTTGAACAGAAAATCCAGAAATAAAGTCTTGAAAAGTAGAAATTATTCCTGAAGAAATTGAAATTTTATCTGAAGCAGAGCATCCGCCATTTGAAGTGGCAAAACAGCACCCAGTAGGTGAAGATATAAGAATGAAATATAGATATATAGATTTAAGAAGAGAATCTATGAAAGATAATATTATTCAAAGACATAAAATTTTGCACAGAATTTTCAATTTTCTGTCTGATAAATGATTTTTACATATAGAAACTCCTTATCTTATTAAAAATACTCCAGAAGGAGCTAGAGAATTTGTTGTTCCTTCGAGGTTTTATCCTTGACAAGGTTATGTGTTACCTCAGTCTCCTCAGCAATTGAAACAAATTTTGATGGTAGCGTGATTTGATAAGTATTTTCAAATAGCTAGATGTTTTAGAGATGAGGATTTAAGATGAGACAGACAACCAGAATTTACTCAAATAGATTTGGAGATGTCTTTTGTTAATGCTAACGATGTAATGAAAATAACAGAAGATATGCTTTTGGATGTAGTAGAAAATTTATATTCTGATAAAGAGATTGTTGAGAAACCTTTTCCTAGATATAGCCGAGAAGAAGTGATGAATAAATGGGGGTCTGATAAACCAGAACTTAGATATCAAGGTATGAAGCTTGTAGATGTATCAGATATTGCAGCACAATCTGATTTGAAAGTATTTAAAAATATTGTAGAAGAAGGTGGAGTAGTAAAAGGTATGCTCGTAGATAAAGTTTTTACAAGATCTCAAATTGACAAACTTACAAAGTTAGCTCAGGAAAAATGAGCTAAATGATTGGCTTATATAGTTTTTGAAGGA
>JAMOTU010000065.1 GCA_027062165.1 Candidatus Altimarinota bacterium | reverse complement strand
ATTTTCGCTTATCTGTTTATTTGTTTTACTTGAAATAAACACATATTCCTTATCACCGCTGAACGGTTTAAAATATTCAAGAATTTCAAGTAAAGTTTTTGTGAGAGGCAGTCTGAAATCAGAATGGACAGCTTTCATGCTTTCTTTTGGAAAAATGATAACCTTTTTCTTCCAGTCAATATACTCCCATTTTAAATTTCTCATATTACCGTTACGAAGCAATGTCAATGCCTGAAACTGCAGGATTTTAGAAGTAACAGGATTATCAATTTCAAGTATTGTTTTATATAGCTTTCTCCTGACTTTCTCATTTTTATAAAAAAAGACCATTTCAGAAAAGCAGGATTACGTAATTTCGGGGGTTTTAAAGATTAAAAACTTAAAAAATGTGTGTCTTGAGGTATTTTAATTGATATAATTTTGTATGTATTTACATATTCGAAAAAAGAAAAATCCAAGTGGCAGTGTTAGTGTTCAAATAATTGACAGAAAAAACAGAGGTTATAAAGTAATAGAGACAATAGGCTGTGCTAAAAGTGAAAAAGATTTAAATATTTTTTTAGAATTAGCACATATAAGATTAAAAGAATTAAGAAAAGAGCTATATCCAAATCTATTTGATTTTTTAGAAGAAAAAAAAGACATTGAATTTATTTCTCTTTCAAACGATGAGTTGGTTCCGATTGGCGATGAGTTAATTTTTGGAAGAATGTTTGAAGAGTTGGGATGTAGTAGATTAAAAAGATTATTAAAAAATAGATATGAAATTTTTAAACATTTAGTTGTATCAAGAATACTGTACCCAGGAAGCAAACTCTATTTTTTAGATTATATGTTTTATTTTAAAAAAAGAGATATTAACAAAAATATAGTATACAGATTTTTAGATACATTATACGATGAGAAGATAAAATTAAAAGTTGAAAAATGCGTCTATGAGAGTACCTTAAAAAAGATAGGCGGGAAATTAATAGTATGTTTTTATGATGTAACCACATTACACTTTGAGAGTGAGAGTGAGGATGATTTAAGAATAATTGGATTTAGCAAGGAAGGGAAGCTTAATCGTCCACAAATTCAACTAGGACTGTTTACAACAACAGAAGGTTATCCATTAGCTTATGATGTATATGAGGGAAACAAATTTGAAGGGCATACTCTAAAAGAAAATCTTGAAAAGTTTCAGAAAAGATTTAAATTAAAAAATAATATAAAACCAATAGTTGTTGCAGATAGAGGAATGTTAAATAAGGATAATTTAACTTATTTAGAAGAAAACGGATATACTTATATCATAGGTGCAAAAATAAAAAATCTCTCAAATGAAATAAAAAAATATATTGCCAATTTAAACTTTCAAAGTGATAACCAAACATATGAGATTTATCTTGATGAAGATAATAATCTTACAAATTCAAAAGAAAAAGCTAAATACAGATTAGTTTTATCATATTCCATTCAAAGAATGAAAAAAGACAGATACCTTAGAGAAAAACATTTAAAAAAATTAAAACTTCAAATTGAAAATTCTCCAAACTTTACAAAGGAAAAACTTAAATCTCCATATAAAAAATATCTTGATTTAGAAAATAATAACAATAACTGCAATATAACATTCAAACTAAATGAGGAAAAAGTAAAACTTGATGAAAAATTAGATGGAATAAAAGGTTATATTACAAATGATTTTAAATTAACTCATAATGAGATAATAACTCATTATACAAACTTATACTTTATTGAAGAAGCTTTTAGAATTTCAAAAACTGATTTAAGAATCAGACCTATTTATCATAGATTAGAAGACAGAATTAAAGCTCATATTCTTATTTCCTTTGTAGCTTATGCAATATATAGAGATTTTACACTTAAAATCAAAAAAAACGATATTAAAATCACAAGACAGATTTTAAGGGATTTAATCAAACACATATTTGCAATTAAAACAGATAACGGATTAATACCTCTTAAATTATCCAAAATTCAACAACAAATTTATGATGCTCTCTTTGATAGCTGAAATTTGTGTGTCCATATGAGAAAGTCAGGAAAAAGAAGCGGCTGCTGCTATGAAGAGGTATGGTTTTTAATCGTTTTCCACTACTTCTACAAAAGCGTTAAAAAGAGTAATTATATCCTGGTCGGCTTTTCTTAAATGTCTTGCCAAATCCTCGG
>JAMOTU010000064.1 GCA_027062165.1 Candidatus Altimarinota bacterium | reverse complement strand
ATTTTATCTTAAGAAAATTAATCTTTTTAATATAATAAGTTAATTTTTTATTTTTTTCATCCAGTTGATTCATTAATTCTTTCATTTTAGCGGTAAGAAGTTTAACTATATCTTCCTTAGAAAGAGTCTTAGATATATTTTCAGATTTTAAAAGTAATTTCAAATTATCTATTTTCAAATCAGAATCATAAATTTGATTATTTAGACTATACAAAATCTTAGTATAAATAGCTAAACTATTTTTTAAAACACTCAAATCTTTCCTTATCTGAGAAATTTGATTTTTCAACTCAACTATTTTTAGTGAATACAATTTTATTCTTATAAGTCTTTGATTAATCTTTTCTTTAGTAGATTTAATATCCTTCAAAATCAGTTTTATACCTGAAAGTATTTCATAATATTTTTTATCCACAACTTTTTTCTTTTTATATACTGTTTCTAATTGTTCAGAAACCTGATTAAGTTGAGAATATATATTATTAATCTGTTTTTGGGCTTCATCAATATCTAATAAAAGCATTAAAGAACCTTTTTTATATAACTTTTCTATTAATTTTTTTTCCCTTTCTATAAATTTATTGATTACCTTTGCTCTTTTTTCTACCAAAGAAACATCGATTTTATCTCAAGACAATTGAATATTTCAAGTTAATAAACTAACATCTCCTGTATTATTTGCAAACACAAGATTGAATAATACTATTATTAATAAAATCACTATCTTTTTCATTTTTGTTTTTGTTTTACCTAGTTTTTAAAAGCTAAACTTTCTACTCAAAGATTGTTTATCTGTTTAGCAATTATTAACATTCTCTGTCTATCAGTTCAGATAGGATAACATCACATAACTGTTAAAATTTTTCACATTTTATTGTAATATTCATATGTATATTTAACTTGCCAAGGCCGTCTAACCAACTTTTTGAAAATTTTATATTTATAAACTTTTCAATCCCATATAATTTCTATAATATCTCCATGTCTAAGTAAAGGTATTTTAGCAAAAATATCACCATAAGGATTTTTCTTCCACCAATAATAAGAAGTATGTCAAAAAATTAATATATTTCCAGTTTGTCACGGATTTGGTGTATATGGATATTTTACCACTCATTTATAAAGATATTCATCAAAATCTCCTTTTGTTAATTTTTCAGGAGATATAAATTTTAAATCTATTATAGGAGCATCTACTCCTATAGCAGGAATTAAAATACGTTTTCCAGGAGGCAAAAGATTAAATGCAAATTTATAATTCTTTTGTTTTATTTTCAAATACTTATCTAAGTTTTTTTCATATAAACTTAATTTCTTGACATATTTTATCCTATTCAACTTTTCTTCTAATAACTTTTTATAATATCTTTCAAGTTTAGCTATCTGTTTTTTTTCATCTCTTTTTAAAATTATCTTCTTCTTTTTAACATTATCAGGAGCACTATGAACTTTTTCTTCTATAGAAACAATTTTATTGTTAAATCTGCTATCATATCATAAATATTGATAAAAATACAATTTAAAAGCGTTAAAATTTATTATTATCATTCATATTACAAAAACACTTAAATTGACTAATGCAAACAATACTATCTCTTTCAAAAAATTTAAAATCTTTCTCTTCTTTGAAATATTCTCAATTTGCTCCAAGTCAATATAAACCATTTTTTGTTTTTGTTTTTATTTAAAGTATTTTAATTATAACTAGAACATATTTTTTGTCAAATTTTGGATATTATTTCATCAACGTAGAATCCCGAGGTCTTCGAGTAGGCGAAATTTTAACCTTTTTTAGCGAATTTACATCATCAAAAAAATGAAATCCTCAAAAAAGTGATTCAAAAAAATTAAATTTCTGTTCCAATGTATAATCATTTAATGCTAAATATTTAAAATAAAGATAATGATTCATATATGTATTAAATGACTCAGCAAAATCTTCAAAAGGATCGGTCATTCAATATCACGAAACAAATTGTTTATAAGTTTGTCATCCTCTCCTTATTTTTTCAGTTAACCAAGAAATCTCATAAAAATCTATAGAAGGATCATCTATTGAAAAAACTGCCTCTCAAAATTCTGTATAAGATTTATCTTTCTTCAAACTTTTTCAATTTAATACCCCCAAATCAAGAATATGTCCCAATTCATGTGTTAAAACATTCAAAAATTCTTTATTAGATTTTATTGATCA
>JAMOTU010000063.1 GCA_027062165.1 Candidatus Altimarinota bacterium | reverse complement strand
GATGGTAATAAAAAAAGAGATGAAAAAGGTAGAGTTATTACTGAGATAGAAGAAAGACAAATAGCTAAGTATACATTTATTGTTGACAAAAATGCTAATAAGAATGATATAAAAAAAGCTATTAGTATGATATATGGTATATCAGAATCTGATATTGCAAAAATAAATACTATGAGAGTTCCTCCTAAATATAGAGCTTATAGAGGACTAGTTAGAAAACCTTATAAAAAAGCAATTGTTACTTTGAAACCTGGAAAAAGATTAAAAATAATGGATGTTGCGTAATTTTAACTAATTAAAATTTGTAAAATGCCTATAAAAACATATAAACCATATACTCCTTCAAGACGTTTTATGACAGGTTATACTTTTGAAGAGATAACTAAAACTGAACCAGAAAAATCATTAGTTAAATTTATTAAATCTAAGGCAGGTAGAAATAATCAATGAAGAATTACTGTTAGATTTAGATGAGGTGGACATAAAAGATTATATAGAATTATTGATTTTAAATGATATGATAAACTTAATATACCAGCTAAAGTTGCTGCTATCGAATATGATCCTTATAGGACTGCGTGGATTGCGTTATTGCATTATGTTGATGGAGAAAAAAGATATGTTTTGGCATGGGATGGTGCTAAAGTGGGAGATGTTGTTATGACATGACCTGAAGCAAAATTTGAACCTGGTAATAGAAAACAATTAAAAGATATTCCTGAATGATTTACTATTTATAATCTTGAAGTTACTCCTTTTACTAAATGAAAATTGATAAGGGCTGCTGGTACTTTCGGTACTATTATGGGTAAAGATGAACAAGAAGGAATTGTATATGTTAAGATGCCTTCTGGTGAAATAAGAAAGTTTGATGAAAAATGTTGGGCTACTATAGGTAAAGTTTCTAATGAAGATCATAAAAATATTGTTATTTGAAAAGCAGGTAGAAATAGATGGTTAGGTAGAAGACCACATGTTCTGTGAAAATCTATGAATCCTGTTGATCATCCTCACGGTGGTTGAGAAGGTCATACAACAATTGGTCTCAAGTATCCTAAATCATTTAGTGGTAAACCAGTTCCTCCTGGTAAAAAAACTAGAAAAAAGAAATGGTCTGATAAATTTATTGTACAACCTAGACCAAATTATTCAACTAAGAATAAGTAATTTATCCTTAAAATATAATCAAATATGGCTAGATCTTTAAAGAAAGGGTTTTATGTAAATCCTAAGCTTTTGAAAAAAGTTAGAAAAATGAATGAAACTGGTGAAAAGAAAGTAATAAAAGTATGGGATAGATCATCAACTATTTTGCCAGAAATGGTTGGATTTACATTTGCTGTATATAATGGAAAACAGTTTATAAGTGTGTATGTAAATGAAGAGATGGTTTGACATAAATTGTGAGAATTTGCACCTACTAGAACTTTTAGATGACATCCATTTTAATTTAGTTAAAGATTACTACTATGAGTAAAACTTTGAGAAGGACTTTACCTAAAGTTAACGGTATTGCTGCTGATCTTTTTGATGCTGGTGATTATGGGAAAACAAAGAGTATGACTGCTACTTTAAAATATGCTAATTCTTCAGAGAAAAAAATAGAACTTGTTGCTAAGCTTATAAGAGGGAAGAAAGTGAATGATGCGTTATTAATTTTAAATCATACTCCTAAAAAAGCTGCGAAAATTTTATTGAAAGTTTTAAAATCTGCTATAGCTAATGCTACTAATAATCTAGGTTTAAATGAGGAAGATTTAGTAGTGGCAAGAGTAGATGTTGGAAGATGACCTAAATATAAAAGATATAGATTTGCTTCTAGAGCTAGAGTACATCCATATGTTAAGCATAGGGCATTTGTTAGGGTTGTTTTAGATATTAAATAATTTTATTAAATGGGACAAAAGGTAGATCCAAGGGGTTTTAGAGTTGGGCTAGTAAAAGATTGGCCTTGTGAATGGTTTGCTAAAAATAAAGCAATGGCAGCTAAGTTTGCTATAGAAGATATAAAGATTAGAAATTTAATTGAAGAGTTTTATAAAAGATCTGGTATTTGAAAAGTTGTAATAAGAAGAGCTAACGATAAACCCGAGTGAGAAATTATAATTTTTACTGCTAAACCAGCTCTAGTAATAGGTAAAGAGTGAAAAAAATTGAAGCAATTTGAAGAGAAGCTTTATAAATTGTTTTGAAGAAAATATTCTATAAGGGTAAAGGAAATAAAAGTACCAGAACTTTCTGCTAAGGTTATGGCTGAATATATAGCTGCACAATTAGAAAAAAGAATGCCTCATAGAAGAGTGGCTAAGATGGTTTTACAGAAAGTTATGGATAAAGGTGCTATCTGAGTAAAAGTGCAGATTGGAGGTAGACTTTGAGGTGCTGATATGGCTAGAACAGAAAAGTTTATTAAGTGAAGAGTTCCTTTACAGACTTTAAGAGCTGATATTGATTATCATTTAACTACTGCTTTAACAAAATATGGTATATTATGAGTTAAGGTTTGGATTTATAAATGAGATATTTTAGAATCTAGAAGTTCAAGAAAAAAATTCAAGAAAAAAATTCAAGAAAAAAGCAAAGGAGCAAGCTAAAGCTTAGAATATTTTATAATTTTAAAGTTAAATCAAATGTCATTACTTCAACCTATGAGATGGAAGTTCAGAAAACAGAGAAGAGGAAGGAATAAATGAATATCCAATAGATGAAATTATGTTGCTTTTTGAGAATATTGAATGAAGGCGTTAGAAAATGTGTATATTACTAATAGACAGTTAGAAGCTGCTAGAAAAGTGATTGTTAGATATATTAGGAAAACTTGAAAGTTATGGATTAGAATTTTCCCTGATATACCATATACTAAAAAAGGTTTAGAAATGCCAATGGGTAAATGAAAAGGTGATGTTGATCACTATAGAGCAAGAGTTAAAAGATGAAGGATAATTTTTGAAATAACTGGTGTTGATAGAGAAACTGCTGAAGAAGCTTTTAAACAGGCGGCTTATAAACTTCCATGAACGTATAGATTGGTGGAGAGATGAGAGATAAGATAAATATTTAATTTTTAAAAGTAATAAACTCATGTCTATTAAACCACAAGATTTTGTTATGAAATCTAAAAAGGAGCAAGTAGATACTTTAAGATGAATGAACTTAAGAGAAATTAATGATCTTATTAAAGATATGAAGATGTTTTTGTATCAGCTTAAAATAAAAAATTCGTTGAGAGCTTTAAAACAAACTCATTTTATTTCTAGAACTAGAAAAGCTATAGCTAGAGCAAAAACTATTTTGAAAGAGAAGATATTATCTAATCCTGAAAAATATAAATGACAGTTAAAGAAAAAACATCTAAAAATTTTATCAAATTAATATATAACCTATGGTAATAGTGGGAGAAAAAGTAAAGAAAAACATTAAGGAATTTGTTTGAGTTGTAGTTAGTGATAAAATGGATAAGACTCGTGTAGTATTGGTGGAAAGGACACAAATGCATCCTTTATATAAAAAGCCTTATACTAAAAGAAAGAAGTATTATGTTCATGATGAAAATAATGAATCTAAGATAGGTGATGTTGTAAGAATTAGAGAAACTAGGCCTTTGTCTAAACTTAAGAGATGGAAGTTGATAGAAATAATAGAAAGAGCTAAGTAATTTTATTTATATTAATATACTATAAAATGATTTGGAATGAATCAAAGGTGATAATTGCTGATAATACTGGATGAAAATGGGGGAAGGTTATTAGAGTAAAAAAATGATCTAATGCTAAATATGCTACAGTAGGAGATGTTGTAGTAATAGCTGTTAAAAAAGCTATCCCTGGCTGACAAGTAGAAGAAGGAGATGTTGTATGGGGGGTAGTAATTAGAACTACAAGAGAAATTAGAAGAAAGGATGGTACTAGAATTAAATTTGGAGATAATGCTGTGGCTTTGATTAATAAAGAATGAGAGCCAAGAGGAAAGAGAATTTTTTGACCCGTTGCTAGAGAAGTTAGAGAAAAAGGTTTTAGGCAGTTAGCTAATTTGGCTGAAGAAGTAATTTAATTTTTAAGAATAAAAGCTAATGCAAAAGCTTAAAAAGTGAGATAAGGTATATGTTATTGCTGGTAAATTTAAAGGAGCGATTTTTGAGATAGAAAAGATCAAATGAGATAAGGTTTATTGATATATTGAAATTAAAAAGAAAATAAAAGATGAAGATGGAAATGAAAAAGAAGTAGTTATTAATAATCTTGTTAAAAGGGCAGTGAAATGATATTGATTTATAGAAAAGAAATCTCCAATACATAGATCTAATGTTATGTATTGGTGTGAAGATTGTAAAAAACCTGTTAGAGTTGGTATTAAGATTAATGATAAATGAAAAAAAGTTAGGTATTGTAAAAAATGTGGAAAAGAATTTATCTAAAAATTTATTAGTTAATAATTTATAATAATGAGTTTATATCAGAGATTTAAAGAGGAGATAAGACAACAACTTAAAGAAAAATTGAATAAGAAAAATATTCATGAGGTTCCTCAAATTGAAAAAGTTATAGTTAGTATGTGAATTTGATCTTTGGTAACTAGAAAAGGTATAAAAGATTTTAGTGATTTAGAAAAAAATTTAGCTACAATTACTGGTCAAAAACCTGTTGTAGTAAGAGCTAAAAGATCTGTATCAAATTTTAAACTTAGAGAAGGTATGCCAGTGATGTTGAAAGTAACATTAAGATGAAAAAGAGCGTATGATTTTATAGATAGGATGATAAAGTTATATCTTCCAAGAGTAAGAGATTTTAAAGGTATTTCCCCTAAGAAGTTCGATGGTTTTGGAAATTATAATTATGCTTTTTTGAATCAAACAGTTTTTCCTGAAATTAATCCTGATGATATTAAAACTCCAATGGGTGTTCAAGTTAATATAGTTACTACTACTGATTCTGATGAAGAAGCAAAGGTATTAATGGAAAGTTTATGATTTATATTTGAAAAATAATTTTAATTGATTAAATTTTTCATATTATGGCTAGAAAAGCTTTGGTTGTAAAGCAACAAAAGTTGCAAAAGATTAAAGAAAAATATAGAAAGCTATTATCTGAAAAAAAGGATTTAACATGGGAAGAAAAATATAAGTTATATAAAAAGTATAAATGACAAACTAGATACTATAATAGATGTCAAATTTGTGGAAGAGTAAGAGGGTATATTAGAGAGTTTTGAATTTGTAGAGTATGTTTTAGAAAATATGCTAGAGAAGGTGTTTTAATGGGTGTAAGAAAAGCTAGCTGGTAATTATTTAGATTTTTAAATATAAATTTCAATGAGTATAGTAAATGCTCCAATTCATGATATGTTAATAAGAATCAAAAATGCATATATGGCTAGAAGAAGATATGTTGATGGTATAGTTTATTCAAGATTCAAAGAGGAGATTTTGAAACTTTTAAAAAAGTATGGTTTTATATTAGATTATCAAATTAAAGAAGATTGAGCTAAAAAATACTTAGTTGTTTACTTGAAAGAAGTGAAAGATCCTGTTAATGATATTCCTGTTATTAAGTTTTATTCTAAGCCTTGAAGAAGATGGTATATTGGGTATCAAGATATTAAACCAGTAGCAGGATGAAGAGGTATAGGTATTATTTCTACTTCTAAGTGAGTTATGGCTACACATGAAGCAAAAAAACAAAAATTAGGTTGAGAGTTAATAGCTGAAATTTATTAAAATTTTTATATGATTTAAAGTTAATTTTAAAGATGTCAAGAATAGGTAAAAAGCCTATAGTAATACCTGATGGTGTTGAGGTTAATTTAGATCAGCAGTCAAATTATATTAGAGTTAAATGACCAAAAGGAGAATTAGAATTTAGATGGCCACAAGGTGTAATTGTAACAAAAGAAGAAAATATTATTAAAGTCAATATTGAAGATGAAATTTATAAAAATTTATGGTGATTAGTTAGAACATTGATTAATAATATGGTAGAAGGAGTTACAAAGTGATTTGAAAAGAAATTATTGGTTGTATGAGTAGGTTATAGTGCTAAAGTTCAATGAGATAAGTTGATTCTTAATTTAGGTTATTCTCATCCTATAGAATATAAAATACCTGAGGGTATTAAAATATCTACTGAAAAAGATCAAAAATGAAATGATATTATAGTTGTATCTTGAATAGATAAACAATTGGTGGGTCAAGTAGCTGCTGTTATAAGGTCATTTAGAAAGCCAGAGCCATATAAAGGTAAATGAATAAGATATATAGATGAAGTTATAAAACTTAAAGCAGGTAAACAAGCTAAGAAATAGTGTAGTTTTTAGATGATAATATTTTTGATAATGTTCAAAAAGAAGATAAGAAATAAGATAAAAGAGAAAAGACAAAAGTTTTTTAGAAGAAAACATAGAGTTAATACTGTCTTAAAACTAAATAGTGATTTACCTAGACTGATAGTGTTTAGATCTAACAAATATATTTATGCGCAAGTAGTTGATAAAAATGGGAAAGTTTTAGCTAGTGCTAATGATTTGAAAATTAAGGAATGAACTAAAACAGAAAGAGCTTATAAAGTATGACAATTAGTAGCAGAAAGAGCTTTAAAAGCTTGAATAGAAAAAGTGGCATTTGATAGAAATTGATATAAATATCATGGCAGAGTAAAAGCCTTGGCTGACGGAGCAAGGCAATGAGGTTTAAAATTTTAGATTTTAACTAGCTATATAAAAATATGACTAATATGGAAAAGAAACAAACAGGATTTGAGGAAGTAATTATTGATAGAAGAATGGTAACTAGAGTTACAAAGTGATGAAGAAGGATGTCTTTTAGAGTAGTTGTTATAGTAGGTAATAAAAAAGGGAAAATATGACTTGGTATCGGTAAATGACCTGATATGGCTATTGCTACTAGAAAAGCTATTCATGATGCTTATAAACATTTGGTAGATGTTCCTGTTCATGGAGAGGCAGCTACAGTACCTTATCCAGTAGTTTACAAGTACAAATCAGCTATTATTAAACTTATTCCTGCTGCTCCAGGTACAGGTTTGAAAGCAGGATCTTCTATAAGACGTGTATTGGAGTTAGCATGATATCAAAATATTTTATCCAAAAGAGTTGGTACAAGAAATGTTTTAGTTAACGCATTGGCTACAATTAGAGCTTTGTCTAGATTTAAAGCTAAAAAATAAGAATATATTTATTTACTAAATTGCAAACTTAAATGCTGTTGCATCAAATAAAAAAATCAAAGGGATATAACAAGTCTGGGAAGAGATTAGGTAGAGGTAATGCTTCTGGAAAAGGTAATTATTGTGGAAGATGAATAAAGTGACAACTTGCTAGATCTGGTGGTGGTATGCCTGCATGGTTTGAATGAGGACAAACACCTCTTACTCAGAGATTACCAAAGTTAAGAGGTTTTAAAAGGTTCTATAAGTTGGTAAAAAGATATACTCCAGTTAATTTATGAAAATTACAGGAAGATGAAAGAGTTGAAGAATGAATGACTATCAACAAGGAAGTTTTGAAACAACTTGGGTATATTAAAAAAACTAATGAATTGGTAAAAATTTTAGCTAAATGAGAATTTAGCAAAAAATTAGTGTTTGAAAATATAGATGCTTTTTCAGAAAAAGCTAAACTATTGATTGAGAAAGCTTGATGAGAAATAAAATAATTTAATTTTTTATATTTTCTGAAATGTCTGCAATTTTCCATTATCTTAGAGAAATATGGCGTTCTTCGTCTTTGAAAAAGAAAATTTTGTTTACATTAATTATTTTAATTATTTATAGATTATTAGTAGTAATACCTATTCCGTTTGCTAATATAGATTTGATTATGTCTAAACTTAGTGCTCAAGATATAGGATGATTAGCAACTTTTTTTGCAATGTTTGGTTGAACATTACAGAAATTTTCTATAATTGCAGTTTGATTGATACCTTATATTAATGCTTCAATTATTATTCAACTTTTAACAGCTGTTGTGCCATCATTAGAAGAGTTGCAAGAGCAATGAGAGGTATGACAAATACAAATTCAAAGATATATAAGATTTTTAACAGTACCATTGGCATTTCTTCAAGCTATTTGAATGACCTATTTTATAAATTTTATTTTTGGATGAAATCTTATACAAACTAGTTTAACAACTGTGTTGTTGACAGCTTTTGTAATGACTGTTTGAACTATATTTTTGATGTGGTTAGGTGAGTTGATAACAGAAAAATGAATAAGTAATGGTATATCTATTATAATTTTTGCTTCTATAGTGGCAGGGATAGTAGGAAAATTATGGGCTTATATTCTTTGAGCAGGTTCTCAAATTGTAGCTATACTGTTATTTATAATTGTAGTAGTTTTATCTTTGATAGTATTATCTATTTTATTGATAAAGACTGTTAAAGAAATTCCTATTGTGTACGCAAGACATGGAAAAATAGAAGAAACAGCCGTATTACCTATACCTCTAAATCCTGTTGGAATGATTCCTATAATTTTTGCTATGGCGTTTATTTCATTTCCATATATGATTTCTCAATTTATTTTGAAAGCTAATATACAATCTTTGAAAGGGATAGCTGAATGGATTAGTCAAAATCTTAATATATATTCACAGACTCCGTCTGTAATTGCTATTTTAATTTATTTTATTTTGATAGTTTTGTTTACATATTTTTATACATATATTGTTTTTTCTCCAGAAAAGATTGCTGAAAGTATTCAAAAAAGATGATGATATATTCCAGGTATTAGACCTGGTGAAGAAACAGCTAAATATCTGTCGAATGTGTTAGCTCATTTGTGTTTTTGGGGATGATTGTGATTAGGATTTATAGGTATTTATACATATATATTAGGATATCTTCCTGTTGTTAAAGATGCTATTTATAGTTTGTGAACATTACCTGTTATAGTTTCAGGTGCTGGTATAATAATTATTGTTGGTGTAGTTAAAGAAATTATTGATAAAATAAATGCTGAAATTTTGATGGATAGATACGATAGAATATAAATAAAAGTTTATCATACTAAATGGTTCCCCCTTCTAAGGGGGGATTTTTTCTTGAAAAAAAAGAACTAAAAGTTTATAATTATATTAATTTCAACATTTTTACTTGTTTAATTTATTATATAATGAAAAGAAAAATATTTTTATTTTTTTCCTTATTGGGTATAGGTTTGTTAATTTTGTTTTATATAAGATGATATATGTTAAATAGACAAGAAGAAAATTTAAATGAGAAAATTATATCTGATATTAATTTTTTGTCTAATTTTATTGATACTCACAAAAATTTTTTAAAAGAGTATTTATCCAAATGAAATTTGATTTTATTAGATAGAGATTATAATTTTATTCATTTGTCTAATAGAAATATTTCTTTAGATCAAATAAAAGATCTTTATGTTATTCAAGGGAATGTATGTGTTTTTAAAAATATACCTGATCTAAAAAATAAATTGAAAGATCCTAGATTCAATAGATGTTATACTATAGCGGTTAAAAAGGATTTTTCTACATTTCAGATTGGAGGTATATTGAAAAAAAATAACAAATTTGTTGCTTATATTACTTGAAATGCAATAGATAATATGATAAAAGATTATAAGTCCAATTTTGTTGTTAAAAACTGAGATATTAATCATTTACCATATATGCCTTATAAATGAAATGGTATTGAAGTTGTAATATATAGATGAAATCCTAAGTTTGATGTAGTATCTAAACAAGTATGTAAATATATTGATTGAAGAATAATAATACAAAAAGAAGGAAGTTGTAGAGTAAAAATTGAAGGAA
>JAMOTU010000062.1 GCA_027062165.1 Candidatus Altimarinota bacterium | reverse complement strand
GATAAATTGAAAAGAAAATGAAAAAATGGATTTGACATTATTCAGATTTTAATGAGAAGATGATATGCCCTTAAAGATATTAAAAAAGCTATCAATAAACTTGAAAATGAAAAATAAATTTTTAATATATTTATACTTGAAAAAATAATTCAAATTTTTAATATAAAAAACAAATTGTCTGGGCTAAGCCCACCTTTTTAGTTTATAAAAAAATTGTTTTAATGCCTACTATTAATCAGCTTATTAGAAAAGGTAGAAAGCAAAAGAAATGGAAATCAAAAGCTCCAGCATTGCAGTATAGAATTAATACTTTAAAGAATAAAATTGTTCCAGAGCCAGCTCCTTTTAAAAGAGGAGTGTGTTTAAAAGTTACTGTTATGTCTCCTAAAAAACCTAACTCTGCGCAAAGAAAAATAGCTAAAGTTAGGCTTTCTAATGGACATGAAGTATTAGCTTATATACCGGGAGAAAAACATAATCTTCAAGAACATAGTGTAGTGTTAGTGAGAGGGTGAAGAGTTAAAGATCTTCCATGAGTTAAATATCATATTGTAAGATGAGTATATGATGCTAATCCTGTTGAGGGTAGAAGACAGTCTAGATCAAAATATGGTACTAAAAGACCTAAGAAATAGTGGCTGATCCGCATTTAATATATTTATAAGTTAAATTAAATTGTATATTATGGGAAAAAAGATTAAAAGACCTCCAATGTTTAGTTTGCCTACTACTAATGAAAAGATTGAAAAGTTTATAAATTATTTGATGAAAGATTGAAAGAAGTCTATAGCTAGAAAGATATTTTATAATATGTTAGAAGAGATAAAAAAAGCTGGACACATTAATCCTATTGTTGTATGGGAACAGGCTATTGAGAATGCTTCTCCTCAAGTTAAGGTTGTTTCTAAGAGGATATGATGAGCTGTGTATCAAATTCCAGTAGAAGTTCCAGCTAAGAAAAGATTTTTTTATGCTTCTAAGTGGATTATAGAAGCTGCAAGATCTAAAAAATGAAAACCTATGTATAAAAAGTTGGCGGAGGAGGTGTTAGCAGCTTATTCTAATCAAGGTGCTGCTGTTAAAAAGAAAGAAGATACTCATAAAATGGCAGAAGCTAATAAAGCATTTGCTTACTTGGCTAAATATGTTAGATAATTTAAATGTTAATTTTTATTATAAATGGGAAATGGTATAAGAGTTAAAAAGAAGAGATTATTTTATAATTTGAATAGAAAGAAGCCAAAATCTTATAAGAAATATAAAAAAGCAATGGAATGGTACATAACAGTAATGAAAAAGAAGGATAAGATGTGATATGAAAAGTGGGTTGAAAAAACTCTGCAAAAGGTTATTGCAAGATTTAAAAAGTATGGTATCACTCCAGCTATGTTGAAAGAATATTTGGAGAAAAAGGGATTGGGAGCTTTGTATATGGAATTTTAGTTTAGTTAATATAATAAAATGGCAAGATTAAGAACAAATGCAAAACAGAAATTGCATAAAGCTCTTAGTAGAGTAGAAAAAGTAGTTATAATGAGTATCAGAAAAATGTTAGAACAACAAAGAAAATGGAAGGCAGAGGTAATGAAAAGGCAAAAATCTAAATAATGATTTTAAATTATTAATGATTTTATAATGAACTTTGAAAGATTAAAGAAAATTTGGGAGCAGAAAGGATATAATATATTGGATGTTAAACCTGGACAATATTTAGAAATTCATGAAAAGATAAAAGAAAGAAATAATGAAAGAATTTGGAAATTTAAAGGATTGGTAATAAGAGTAAAAAATCCTAATCATCCTACTGGTACTTTTACAGTGAGATGAGAAGTTGCAGGAGTTGTGGTGGAAAAGACATATCCATTATCTTATCCAAATTTTAAAAAGATAATATTATTAGATCAATATAGAATAAGAAGAGCTAAGCTTTACTATATTAGAGAAAAAGTTGGTAAGAAAGCTATGAAATTGAGAAGTATTATATCTGAAAGCGATAGAAATAAAGTTATTTATGAAGAGAAATAATTTTTAGATTATAAAAGCATTTATTATGAATTTAAAAGTACAAAAAAGAGATATAGTAGGAAAGAAAGTAAAAAGATTAAGAAAACAATGAATAGTTCCAGGTGTTGTATATGGAAGACATATAGATAATAATATTTTAGTCCAATTTAATAAAATAGATTTTTTGAAAGTATATA
>JAMOTU010000061.1 GCA_027062165.1 Candidatus Altimarinota bacterium | reverse complement strand
ATAAAGGATAAGCAATGGAAAAGCAAGATAATGATAGCATAAAATTTTTAAAAGAGAGATTAAAAAAATATGTATTACAACATCAAGTAATTAAAAATATTGATATGTTATTAATGGAAAAGCCTCCAAAAAGAATAGACGATAATTTTTTTGATGAAGATAAAAGAGATTTATTTCATAGAAATAAAGAATATTATAAGAAAATTGAAGATACTTTTAAGCAAGTACCTGATAATTATACTCTTTTTAAGATTTTTATTGAGGAAGCAAGAATAAGATATGCTACAAAGCATTTAAATTATGTAAGATATTTGAATTTTTTTGAAAAAAATCTTTTTAAGCATTTTGAAAGTAAATTTTTTACTAAATTTCAAGAAAAATTAAATAATAAATATTTCTTCTTTCAACATTTGCATCCTTATTTATATCAAGTATTTGAATTAAATTTACCAATAGGTATGTATCCCACTTGGTATAAATATGATAATGTAAGTGTAAAATACTTTGGAATAGAAAATAATGAAGTAATTGAGAGTAACATAAAATTTTTAAATAATTTAAAAAAATTTAAGTTAGAAAATGAGATTAGTCCATATTTTCTGGAAATACTAAATTCGATACAAAAAAAGAAAAGTTTTAGTCGTTATTTATTTTTTTATTTTTGTTCTTATGAAGAACTGATAGAAATGAATAAAAGTGAGTTTTTAAATAAATATGAAGCTATTAAATATATTTTAGATGAACTAACAATAATATCATTTATAGGTAATTTAAATTTGATTAGAGAAAATATTCAAAATATTGGTTTATCAAAGGAAGTAGAACAAATAGTTTTTGAATTTATCAGCAATAATTTTTGGGTATATCAATTACTAGCCTTTAATGATGTTTATCCTACACAGGAAAAATTTTTTATGGAAATTGATTTTAATCTACCAGAAGAATTAATAATGGAGAAAATAAAAACTCTTTATAAATATTACAAAAAAGGAGAGATTAAATCATTTAAAGAATTTTTATTAAATGAAACCATTAATAAAAATCATTTATTAGAAAAATTGCATAATCATAAAATTTTTGCTTTAAAAAAAGAGAGAAAAATTCCATTGTATGTAAAATTAACTGATTTACTATATATTTATGATTTAACAAGTATTGGGTTTAAACAAACTTTTATTCAAAGGCAAATTGAAGAAAATAGATTAAATTATGAGAATAGTTTTAAATCTTTTGCCCCAAGTTTAAAAATATATAAAAAATTTATTATGAATTTTATAGATAATACAGAATTTGAGTATTATAGATAATTAAAAACCTCTTTAATTATCCATATTTTCTTTTTATTTAATTACACCCTTTTTTTTATTTAAATCCCTCATAATTCCATTGTTAGCCATTTAATCTCAAAAATGTATATAAAAAATATACATTTCTAAGGTTGTCTTATTTTTGGCTTAAAATTCTTAAAAAACAAGGAGTAACAATGGAAAGCCCTCTTTACAGAAGACCAAAAGAACTTGCAGAAATGTTTGGTATAGGCAGAAGCACTATATACCGTTATGCAAAAGAAGACCCGAATTTTCCAAAGCCTCTAAAACCGACTGCTAAAACAACGCTTTTTAACGTTAAAGAAGTTGAAGAATATTTCAAGAAAAAAACGGCAGAGGTAAATAATGAGCATTAGGGAAATGCTTGGAAAACAAATCCCTATTGCAGAGCTTCCTTTAAAGGCTGGGATTACTTATTATGAATTGGTGCAGTTATGGATATTTGAAAAGTTTAATCATTTTAAAGAAGCCAAAGATAGATTTTTAGTTGCAGGGGAAAAGATTGATTTTGCAGAGGCAAATAAAACAAGAACTTTTAAGGAGGGAAAATGAAAGTAATAAAAAGATACTTACCAAAGCCAAAGTTTCCTGGTACCCCGCTTGATTGGAAGTATTTAAGAACAAAAGAGGTATTGTGTCTTATCCAAAAGCTCTTAGACGGAGAAATGGTTAATCAGGTGAATAACAACTGCGGAGTATCAAAAATAACGAACGCCATAAGCCATATAAGAAAGTATATCGGTTACGAAAACATCGTAAACGTCAGAGTTGAAGGGTTGAAGTGTGATTTATACGAACTGGATAAAAGCAACAAAAAAGCGGTTGAAAAGTTAAAAGAGCTTAGAGACATTATAAAAGCACATTTAAAAGCCTTTTAGA
>JAMOTU010000060.1 GCA_027062165.1 Candidatus Altimarinota bacterium | reverse complement strand
GAAACTTTCCGCGTGTTTTTTATAATGAGGAATTCTTTTTTCAATTTCTTTTTCTGCTATTCAGAATCCACCTATCAGTTTGAAATTTCTAGTCATTTTTATGATTTATTAAGCTTATAAAATATTTTTCAATATTTCAATTCCTAATCTTACTCAGAATCCTGTAGCTCAATGTCAATAAAGAGGATCTTTTCCTGAAAATATTCCGGCAGGACCCGCTATATCAAAATGACACCAATTTTTATTTTTTACAAATTGAGATAAAAATAAAGCAGCTGTTATAGTTCAAGGTCCCCATTTTCATCAAAAAATATTATTCATATCTGCTATTTCTGATTTCATTCATTCAAAATATTTACCAAATAAAGGCAATTCCCATACTCTTTCTTTGATTTGCCAACTTAATTTTTGAATTTTTTTAATTAAATTTTCATTTTTTCCTAAAATTGCTGCAATTTTATTTCCCAAAGCGATTAATTGTGCACCTGTTAATGTGGCAAAATCAAAAACATATTCTGGCTTATAATTTTTTTCAATATAAGCTAAACTATCAGCTAAAATTAGTCTTCATTCTGCATCGGTATTTCATACTTCTACAGTTTTTCAGTTATACATTTTAATAATATCTCAAGGTTTGAAAGACCTATCAGATACTAAGTTTTCTACAAGAGGAACGGCTACCACTATATTTTTATTTAAATTTGTTTTAATAGCGTAGTCTAAAATTCATAAAACAGTGGCTGCTCCGGCCATGTCTGATTTCATATCTTCAATATATCCAGTTGGTTTCAAATTGTATCCTCAAGCATCGAAAGTAACACCCTTTCAAATTAGAGCTATATTTCGACTATCTTTTTTGTTTGGTCTATATTCTAAAATTATTAATCTTGGTGGATATTTGGAGCCTTTTCATACATAAAAAATACCATTTAATCATAATTTTTGTAGTTGTTCTCATTTTATAGTTTTTATTTTGACTTTTGTTTTAAATCTTTTTTTTATAACTTCTTCCATAGATTCAGGATTTATAGCAGTAGGAGGTTCGTTTACTAAATCTTTTGTAAAGTATAAACTATTTTGTAAAGTTATTAAATGATTTTCTAAATCTTTATTAATATTTACTCCTAATGAATATTGTTTTTCTTTTTTTGATAAGTATTTATCAAACTTGTAAAAAGCTTGTATTAGAAGTTCAGTTAATAGTTTTTTTTGATTTTCATTTAATAGATTATCTTTTTTAAGGTCTAATAACCAATTTCATTTTATCTTTTTTATTGTATTAGCTATTTGTGGTACTATATTTGATTCTAGTTCGTCATCTAATTTTTTTAGATTTTTTATTTTTATAAGTAGAGTATATACTACTTTGTTATTTTTTATTTCAGGGAAGATATCAGCTTTTACATTTTCTCCTTTCTTAAATTGTAATTTTTGTTGACTGAATTTTTGCATAGATAGTTCTTTTAGATCTTCGTCTTTTTGAAAGATTATTATTTGATTTTCAGCATTTAGGTTTTGTCAAAATTTTATTTTCATTGTTTTTATTGATTTAAGAAATAAATTTTTTAAATTAAATTTAAATATATTTACTTTTAAATTTTAATCAAGCTTTTGTAGATATGAAACAGAGAATTTTGAAAATAATTTATAAAATGTTGTGATTTTTTGCTAAAAGATATATTAAAAAGTATAAGCCATTTGTAATATGAATTACCGGAAGTGTATGAAAAACTTCTTGTAGAATGATTATTTATCAAATATTGAAAAAATATCTAAAAATATCTTCTGATGATCTTCTGAGTATGTCTTCTAACAAATTTTTGTTAAATATTTATACTTCACCTAAAAATTTTAATTGAGAATACGGTTTGTCTCTTTCTATTTTAGGTATAGAGAATTATTCTCCTAGTATTTTTTGACTTTTGAAAAATTTATTTTTGGCTTTTAAAATAGCTTTTTTTTGAAAGAAGAAATATGATGTGATAATTTTGGAGTATTGAATTGATCATCCTTGAGAAATGGATTTTTTGCTTAATATAGTAAAACCTCATATTGGTATTATTACTTCTGTTGATAAAGTTCATAGTCAATATTTTTCAAATTTTGATGAGCTTTTAAATGAAAAAGCAAAATTAGCTTTATATACAAAAGAGGTTGTATTTTTAAACTACGATAATCATTTTGTAAAAAAGATTTATCCATTAGTTAGGGTTGATAAGTTTTTATTTAGAACTTCCGACCATAAAATAAAAGATGATTTACAACCTGATATTTGGTTTGTGGATTATAAAGTAGGCAAAGATGATGAATTTTATATATATTCTGAAGCTGATATTTATCTTAAAAGTCAAAAATTTCATATAAAAACAAATCTTATAGGAAAAGAGAATATGGGTTATATAGGAGTTGGTTTAGCTATTTTACAAATAGTTGCAAAAAGATTTGATTTAAGTTGTAATTTGTGAGAAAATTTAAAATTGTATTTTGAGCTTTTACCAGGAAGATTTAGTATTTTTGAATGAATTAATGATAGTATTATAATAGATTCATCTTATAATGCTGCACCTGAAAGTATGAGAAAAATTTTAGAAACTAGTTATAATTTAAAAAATAAATTATTTTCAGATAGAAAATTGATTTTGGTTTTGTGAGATATGAGAGAATTGTGAACATTTTCAGAACAGAAACATAGAGAGTTGGCAGGATTAGTTTTTAATATTGCAGATGAAGTTTTTTTAGTAGGAGAAAATATGAAAAAGTTTTTGATTGATGAGTTAGAAAAAATATGATTTGATATGAGCAAAGTTAAATGGTTTAACAATTCTATTGAATTAGGTAAATTTTTGAAAAATAAGTTAAATAATACAAAAGAGAAATATTTAATTGTTTTTAAAGGAAGTCAAAATACTATTTTTTTAGAAGAAGCAATTAAGCAGATTTTAAAAAATAAAGAAGAAACTTCTAAATTACCAAGACAAACAGAGCGATGGATTAAGAAGAAAGCTAAATCTTTATTATAATTTTCTAATTATTTATTTTAAAACTTATTCTATAATGTCTTATAGGAAGCAGAAAGTAGAAATAATAGAGCCTCAAAAAGGATATGATATGATCGCTAAAGAATATAAAAAATATCATAAAAAGTTAGATATGTGGGATCAAGGTTTATGGCAGAGGTTTTTGCCAAGAGATTTGTATTGAAAGGTAGTATTAGATGTCGGAGCAGGAGATTGTAGATTATATAAATTTTTGAAAGATAAAGGTATAAAAAAATATATTGCCTGTGATATTTCAGAAAAGATGCTTTCTCAATGTAAATGAGCTAATGAAAAAATAATTTGTGATTTAAATCAACATTGGCCTATAGAAGATGAGAGTGTAGATATAATTTTAGCTTTTTTTGTTATTTTACATTTAGAGGATTTAAACAACTTTTTTTCAGAGGCTTATAGAGTATTAAAACCTTGATGAAGAATGATAGTACTTCATCATATTGAAAGAAGACAAGAAGTTTTTAAAGTTGGGAAGAAAGAATTTAAAATTAAAAATTTTGGTTGGAGATTTGATGAAATAGAAGAGATGGCTAAATATAACTTTTTTGAGGTAGAAAGTATGGAGATACCAGATGGAGGAGGAAAAGTCTATTTGTTTAAAAAGTAAAAACTGATGATATCTGAAGATAATTAAAGAGGGGATATCTGAAGATTGAAGCCAGAAGATGGCTGAAGATAATATCTGATGATTGTTATTTATATGGTAAATTGTTATATTTAGATGAAGATTTTAGTGGTTGGGTCAGGGTTTGATATTATTCCTTTGTTTAAAATATTAAATAAATTTGATCATCAATATTTGTTGGTTTTGGATTTAGATTGATGGGCGTGGTGAGATAAAAGTAAAGATTTTGTTGAAGCTAGAATAAATAAAATAATAAATAATTTTTCAGCACAAATAGATAAAATTATTTTACCTCCTTTATGGGAAGTCTTATTGAATGATGATAGAGTAATACCTTTGTTTAAAAATTATATGTTATATGCTTTAAGTTATTCGCTAGTAGGAAAGATATGATTTGTGTGAGATGTTTTAGATAGAAAGTATTTTCAAGATATATTTTATAATAAAATTTTAAAAGATTATAATCTTACTGATAGACAAAAAAGTATTAGAAAGTTTAATAAAAAATTTCCTATATGGATAAAACAGACGCTTATGTGGAAATATTATCTAATGCAATTTTGAACAAGAGATCGGATGGTTAGAAAGACTATTAAAGTAGATTTGAAATATTTTAAAGATGCTGATGTGGATACATTGATCCCTCTTAATTGGTGATATTTAGCTTTTGATAATATCCTAAGAAAGTATTTGAAATTTAAAAGAATTAGATATCATAGTTTACCTAAAATGTTAGAAGTTTATTTAAAGCAAGAAAAAAAGAAAGGTTTCGATTATGTTAAAATAAATGAATATTTTTCAATGTTAGCTGAAAATCAACAAAATTATAATGTAGAAATTTTTTATACTTGACAGATAAATATTTTGACAGAACAAAAAAGGTTTTTGTGGCTTTTGGCTCGTGGTAAAGAGATAGATTTAAAATTTAAGAAAATTGAGTTATAATGGAGATTTTATTAGAAAGATATAAAGATCTTGTTCCTGATAGATATCTAGTTACAGAGGAGAGATTAGCAAAAATGATAAATGTTTTGGTACATCGTCAATATACTTTAAGAGTTTTTATGGATTATGTATATTCTCATCATAATTTATCAGCAATTGTTAGAAGTTGTGATGCTGTATGAGTATGATGGTTGTATTATAGACATCAAAAGCAGTTAAGGTTAAATGATGAAGTAACAATGTGAGCTCATAAGTGGCTTTTGATAGATTATGTAGAAGATATAAAGGATTTTTATAAATCTATAAAAGATCAAGGTTATCAAATAGTAGTTACAACTTTAGATCAAGATAGTAAAGATTTTAGAGAAATAGATTATACTAAACCTACTTTGATAGTGGTGGGTAATGAAGTAGATTGAGTTTCTAAAGAGAGTATTGATTTTGCGGATGAAAAAGTGATTATTCCAATGTATGGTATGAGTCAATCATTAAATGTTTCTGTAGCTACTGCTGTGATACTTTATGAAGCTCAAAGACAAAGGCAAATAGCAGGTATGTACGATAGTCCTACTTTTCCAAAAGATTTAATAAAAAAAATATTATATAAATGGGCTTTTGAAGATATTATTAAGAATAAATCTTAGAAATTTATTTTATAGTTATATTTTCAGCTATATTTTTCCAATTAGGTTTATATTTTATAATATAGTAATATTTTCATTTTTCTTTTATAATAAAGTCTTTTCATAAAAGTTTTTGTAAATTATCTTTAGGTAAGTTTGTTTCACATTGCCAAATAGTAATATCAGGATCAGTATCTAAGTTGTCTTTTTCTTTTCGATTTTTTATTTTTATAAAATATCAACAATTTAGGTTTTGTACTCATAAGTTTGAATTTTTAAATCATTGTTTATAAACTATATTTTTGTAAGGAATAAATATATTAAATCCATGTTTAAATGTAGTAGTAATTCCATTTTCGGATGTATTGATTACAATATTTTCTTGTTTTATCTCTTTGGATGTATTAGTTTTTTTAGTTATTTTTAGTAATTTTAGTATAGGGGTGCTATTTTCAAAATTTATTTCTGTAATACATTCAAGATTGTTCCCGTTTTCGTCTTCTCATAAAATTTTTCCTAATATTTGATTTCAAGAGGTAACTAGTGATATATTTTTGATTTTATATAATGTTATATTTCCACTACTACAAGTTTGAAAAGCTATTTCAGATATTTGGTTTTTAAGTTTGTCAGTATCATAAGGAAATATAAAGTTTGTTATTTTGAAAAGTTTATTTTTGGATATAAATGGTGTTATGTAATATCATCGAATATAGTGGGTAGTAGTAAACCATTGAGGAGATTCGGGTATATGATAAAATGTCATTCCGTTAGATGAAATAAAATAATCGAAGTTTAGTGTTTTGAATTGTTGGTTTAGTTGTTTACAACTGTTAGTATTAGATTTTGAATTACATAAAAAAGTTTGTATGTTTAATAATTTTTTAAGTTTATCTCAAGATTGATAAAAGACATATAATTGTTCTCAGGTTATTGTGACAATATATCCTGTATTAGTTCAAAAGTCAAATATTAATCAATACTTAGGAAAGTAAAAAATATTTCTTTTATTATCTCAAGTTTCAGTATTTTGAGTGTTATAATTTGTATTATCTAGAGGATTAACTTGATTTATTTTTATAATAGGTATATCTTTGTAAAAGTCTACAATAGTTCAACTTATAGATACTTCTTTTCAGTTAAATTGAGATATGTCAAAATTATTTGATTTGATACCCCATATTTGTCATTTGTTGTCTATAAGTTCATAGTAAAAATATCCTATAATAGGTTTATATTTTATTTTTCAGGTTAGATTTGATATTTTTTTTCATATATATATATCATTGTGTTTAACTTTTGTAGTTTGTTGAAGATTTTTAGGAATAATTTTTGTAGTATTATACTTTTTAATAAAAAAATATCCTCCTATAAGTACAATTATAATAGTTAGTAGACTTATGATAATTGGAAGTAATTTGTTATTTTTCTTTCTTTTTCTTCTAGGCATTGAAAAAATTAATTTAAATATTAAAATAACAATATAATTTTTATAAAATTTATAGATAATTTCAAATGAAAAAAGAGCTCCTAGAGTTGACAAAAAGATTAATTCAAATTCCTTCTATTTCTGATGATATAGAGCAATTAAATAATATTGTAAATTTTGTGGAGCAATACTTTTCTAATATTGATAATATATTTATTAAAAAGTTTGAGTTTAATAAAAAACCATCTATAATAATTTCAAATTTTGATTGAAAACGAGCAGATATAGTGTTAAATTGACATTTGGATGTAGTTCCACCTTCAGAAAAAAATCAATTTGAGCCTTATGAGAAAGATTGAAAACTTTATTGAAGAGGTGCTTGAGATATGAAATCAGGTGACGCTATAATGATGGCCTTGATGAAAAATCTTTTAAAATCAGATTTTAAAAAGAAAAAAATAATGTTAATGTTAACTACAGATGAAGAGGTATGAGGGTTTGATTGAGTTGGTAAGTTAGTAAAACTTTGATATTGAGGAGATGTTGTGTTGATACCCGATGGTTGATCTTTAAAGGATATAGTTCATGCTGAGAAAGGAATAATTCATTTAGAAGTTAAATTTTATTGACATTCATGTCATAGTAGTAGGCCATGGCTTTGAGAAAATGCTATTGATAATATGATAAAGTTTTATCAGGCATTGAGGTTGTACATACAAAATTATAGAAAATTGTATTTGACAGAAACTCATTGGTGAAGTAGTGTTAATTTGAATGTTGTTAGTGGTGGTAAAGCAACTAATATTATTCCAGATGAAGTTATTTGAAAATTTGATATAAGATTTACTGAAGAATTTTCAATGGATGAGTTACTTACATATATACATAATCTTGTTGATAAATATAATGGTCAGGTAATAGGAAAACTTACTTGAGATATTCTTTATACGGATGCTGCTGATTTACAATTACAAAAATATTATAATATTGCTAAAAAGATAATAGGTGAAGATGTTAATTTTGTAAAAGAACATTGAGCTTCTGATGGAAGATTTTTTGCTGCTAAATGATCTAAAGTGATTTTACATAGACCTACTTGTTGAAATGTACATTGAAAGAGAGAGCGGGTAAATATAGATGATTTAGAAAAAATTTATAAATGTTTCGAAAAATTTATATTAGATTAAAATATTTTTTAGGGCAAAAATTTAATATTTATTGTAGTAGTAATTTAGATAACTTATCTAGAAGATCTTTTATATCAGATTCATCTTTTCAAATTACTATTATAGATTGATAATTATTTCATTTATCAGAAAAAGGAGGAGTATAAACAACTATACCTGGTTCTCAATTTTTCAATTTAGTTCATATATTTTCATATGCTAAAATATAATTTTTTATATTTTTAGGTAGATTTGGGTCTAATAAATCTATTCATTTTGATATTTTAAACTTTTGTATTAATTTCCAAGTTAGTTGATAAGGAAGATCATATATTTGTTCTAAACGTTCTACAAGCATTGAAGGAGATAATGGAGCAGTATATCTTGGGTTACATTCTAAGATATTTATTTTTCATGTGTTGTAGTCATATATAAAGTCAAATCATATAGCAAGATATATTTCATCAAGCTGATATCTTTCTAATAATTCTGTAAATATTTTTTGTAATAGTATTTCAAAATTTAAATATACATTTGGTGAAAGTATAGTTTCTTCATTTCAGACATGTACTACTCATTCAGTCAAGTTGTTAGTAGAGGTAGTTAAATATATTTCTATATTTTTTTCTTCTTTTTCTTTTTTAATAAAAAAATTAATAGAATGTTCTTTGAGATTTTCTCATTCTATTCGATCTTGGACAACTATGTTTTGCGGTTTTGTTTCTTTTTGTAAGTTTTCTGAGATTTTTATAGAGGTATTTTCTGTAAATGTTTTTTTTGCAAACTTTATAACTTGGTCTAGCAATTTTTCTTTATTTAAATTTTTATCTATTTTTTTTATTTCTTTTGAGTTTTTTATTTCTATAGAATCTGTTTTTACTTTTATTACTACTATATTTTCTCACGAGGCACCTTCTCATAGTTTTATGATAAATGACTTTTCTTTTTCTAATCTATCTTTGATTTCTTCTATTAAACTTTCAGGGAAATCATAAAGTATTTCTGTGGTTCATTTTATTTTTTGTAAATTAAAGATTTTAGTGTTATTAGGTAGTAGTTTGTCTAATCATTGATTTTTAATAAGTTTGGCTAATTCTCATTTATCTCAAAGTAATTTTACTATAGCGATAGTTTTCAGTATATTTTCTATAGTTTTGTTATTAATTTTGTCAATTTCAGGGTATGCTATTTCTGTTTTCATATAAGGTTCTCTAGTTTCTACTTCTGATAGAGTTCTAAAGTCTCCTATTTCGATTTTATTTTTTTTGATTTTTAAAATATTAGTCAAATAATCAATTATCTCATATAGATTATTTCCGGATTTTTCTAATGTTGATGGAAATATAAATTTTTTTCCAAATCATCACCATAAAAATTGTCTTAAAGAAAGTACATTTACAAATTCTTCACTTATTCAAGAAATTCATGGTACTATTCTTAAATCTCAAATTATTTCTTTGTTTTCTTGATGATTAGCTAATTTTTTTCTTCATTTTTTCATTTTCTCAAAGTAATTGCTCTTTTCCATTATTTTCTTAGTTAAGATTTAAATTAAAAACTCCCACCTTTTCGGTGGGAGTGTTTGAGATTGTTGAGGTCCTGTGTTTAAGTTTTACAGCAACCTCAAACCTCCCACCGATGTTGGTAGGTATTAAGAGAATGCAAATTATCAGTAAAGATTTTATAAATTTGTTCATCGGTAGGAGGATAAATGGATAAAATTTCTAATTTAATTTTGAAATTTAATTTCAAATATTAAGGAATAGATTTTTAATTTTTCAATTTTCGTTTTTAATGGTTATTCTTATTGTGCTCATTTCATCAAATATTACATAATTTGTTATTTTTCGTTTTGTCTTTTTTCAATTAATGTCATCAATTATGATTATAAATTTTCACACGCAATTTTTCGGATTTTTAATCAACTCTTTGATAGTGACTATTTTTTCTCCTTCTTTTAAAAGATTTGATATTTCATTAGAAATTTTATTACTTTTTCTTTCATTTGGGTTAAATCAATTAT